>NZ_PDKN01000010.1 GCF_004116335.1 Candidatus Marinarcus aquaticus | reverse complement strand
CTAAAGAACTTTGCATTCTGTTATTAGTAAGAGATGCTGATTCTTGTGCATTTAAAGATGCAACGTTAGTATTAATTCTCATAATAAATCCTTTTAATTATGACACATTGAAAACGTAAAAGTTTTCACCGGATACCTTCTTGGAAGACCAAGCATGAAGCTTAAACTCTAAGAGTTTATCTTCTCGGAATCAATCAATCCCTAATTTTTATAATTGAAGTATGACACACCATTTCTTAAAATTAGCTTATAAATAATCTAATTTTAAGAAATATATAAAATATTATAAGAGGTTACTAAGAGAAATTTTGTTACCTTTCTAGAAAGCTTATACAGGAACACCATGTTAAAATATATTCTATTACTTGCTTTAATTTTTCTAACAGGTTGCCACAGCATTTTTGATACTGCTCTTGAAAAAAAAATTGATGAACAAAGCAGGCAAACACAACTGTTATTAACAAAAGTAGCGCAACTAGAGGCCGCACAAAAAGAGAATAATAAACTTATTTCTGATTATTTGAGTCTAACAAAAAATGAATTACAACAAAACAAACAAAAAAAAGAGCTGCTTTCACAACAACTTCCCACAAAAAAACAGGTCATTGGACAAATTGAGACTATCTATTTAAATCCACCTAAAATAAATCTGCCCGCACGAATTGATACGGGTGCAACAAGCTCATCTATACATGCAATCAATATTCAACCTTTTGAACGAAATGGAAAAGATTGGATAAAGTTTGATATTGTCTATGAGGATAAAACATACCACGTTGAAACCAAACTGATTAAATATATTAAAGTGGTACAATCAAGTACTAAAACGGCTCAAAAAAGAGCCGTTGTGGAACTTGAATTGACCATGGGTAAAATTGTACAAAACACTCTTTTTACTGTAACCGATCGAAGTCATATGTCCTATCCTGTTCTTATTGGTCGTAATGCACTTAAAGATTTGTTAGTAGTAGATGTTGCAAAAAAAAATACCCTAACACCTTCTAATAAAAAAGAGCCATAATGAATCAAAAAATCTTTAATATCTTTATCCTTTTACTGTTTGTATTGGGAATTGCTCTTACGTTGGTACGTAACAGCATTGCACAAACACCTCTTTTAGAAGGAGAGACTCAAGATGTTTGGTTTATTGAAGCACGTATAGATTTTGTTGCTTCCAATGAACCTGTTAATGTGAATTTTAATGTGCCCAAAAATCCTCCAGGATTTGAACTTATTAAAGAACAAAGCAGTTCACCTGGATACGGATTTAACTATGTTACACCCAACAACAATAAACGAGCACAGTGGACCAAACGAAATGCTAATGGCATGCAAACACTCTATTATAGAGTACAACTCAAACCCACTTCTTATGATTCCTTTTATGAGGTACCTGTAATTGAACCAGTCAACAAGCCTCTTATTCCATGGAAAGGTTCACAAGCTGTTGCGGCACAAAGTATTATTGAAGAGGCGACGCAAAAATCAAGTGATGAAATCAGTTTGACCAATGAACTTGTATCACTGCTTAATCAACAAGAGAATCAAAACATCAACTTACTGTTATCCAGCAGTAAAAAAACTGCTCTTTTACAACAGTTCTTAACCTATCTTAATGTACCTAATCGACTCTCATATGGATTATTTTTAGAAGATTCAAGAAGAAACCAAAAGCTCAAACCTTTTATAGAAGTCTTCTCTGAAAAAAAAGGGTGGCAACTTTACAGTGCTAAAAGTGGTCATATTGAAGATATCTCTTCAGTACTTCTTTGGAGTCAAAACAGTGATGTCGTTTTAGATGTTATAGGAGGCAATGAATCCAGTGTTAAATTTTCTATGCTCAAACGAACGGTTCCTGCAATAAAACTTCAAGAAACGCAAGAGAATTCACTGTTTGAACTTTTTAGTGTGCATAATCTTCCCGTAGAAGAGCAAAACATGTTTAAGATGATGTTACTGCTTCCTGCTGGGGCATTGGTGGTTGTGTTTATGCGAATCATTGTGGGACTGAAAACTTCTGGAACATTTATGCCAGTACTCATTGCTTTAGCCTTTATTCAAACCTCATTTTTACCCGGTCTCATCAGTTTTGTCTCGATTGTTATCATAGGCTTACTGCTTCGCAGTTACCTCTCACACTTAAACTTGTTAATGGTATCTCGAATTTCTGCCATTATTATTATCGTTATTTTTATCATTGGAATGCTCAGTATCATTGGTTACCATTTAGGATTTAATACGGGTATGACCGTTACCTTTTTCCCTATTATCATCATTGCTTGGACCATTGAGAGAATGTCAATTCTATGGGAAGAGGAAGGAGCTGTAGAGGTCTTAATCCAAGGTGGAGGAAGTTTGATTGTTGCAACTTTAACTTATATTGTGATGCAATGGTCTTTCTTAGGACACCTTACGTTTAACTTCCCCGAAATCAATCTCTCGATTATTGCCTTG
The DNA here is from genome assembly GCF_004116335.1 of Candidatus Marinarcus aquaticus. Classification (NCBI taxonomy): domain Bacteria; kingdom Pseudomonadati; phylum Campylobacterota; class Epsilonproteobacteria; order Campylobacterales; family Arcobacteraceae; genus Candidatus Marinarcus; species Candidatus Marinarcus aquaticus. The sequence continues at coordinate 96,692 of NZ_PDKN01000010.1, read as the reverse complement.
ATTTTACTGTTGGGGCGATACTCAGGTTATCGACTCAGTGAATTGTATCGTTTCAGAAATATGGACTTTAAATGATCAACTTTGGAATACATCGCCTTTTAAGACAAAAGGGGATTTTGGGCATGAATCAACGAAATACGGACTATATTGGTCGATTTAACAATCGAAAATATTATCCCATTGTTGATGATAAGCTCAAAACCAAACAACGTGCCACTCAATTTCATATTCCCACACCCACTTTAATTACGTCACTTTCAACACAACATGAAATCAAGTATCCACAAAAGTGGATTGAAGAATACAAGGCCTTTGCTATTAAACCTTCAAAAGGTTCTGGAGGGAAAGGGATTCTTGTCATCACAGAGCATGATGGTGAAATATTTAAAAAACCCTCAGGGCAAACGCTCACACTTTTTGAGATACAGCATCATCTCTCAAATATCTTAGCAGGCCTGCACTCTTTAAGTGGTAATCTTGACACAGCAATTATTGAAGAACTCATTTATATGGATGAGATTTTTGAAGGGTATTCACATGAAGGAATTCCCGATATTCGTATCATTGTTTTTCAAGGTTATCCCGTTATGGCAATGGTACGTCTGTCAACACACTCATCTGATGGTAAAGCCAATTTACACCAAGGGGCTTTAGGTGTGGGGGTCAATATTGCCACAGGACAATGTATTGATGCTATTTATGATAATGAACGTGTGACTCATCACCCCGATACCCATAAAAAACTCAGCGACTTACAACTGAAAAACTGGAATGAACTTTTAAGATTGGCGTCAGGGTGTTACGAGATGTCTAACTTGGGTTATATTGGGGTAGATTTAGTGCTTGATAAGTTTAAAGGACCCATGCTTTTAGAGCTCAATGCAAGACCTGGGCTTTCTATTCAAGTAGCCAACAAAGCAGGCTTGATTCCACGACTGCAACAAGTAGAGGCCTTTAAACACACTCACCCCATGCTTGAAACGGTAGAACAACGAGTAAAACGTGCACAAGAATGGTTTATCTAACGTTTGATATAATTGACTTGCGTTGGATATGCAAACTCTAAATTATTATTTCGAATAATCTGTGCTATTTTAAAAAGCACATCCTCTTTGACTTCCAACCACTCTACCCAGTTGGTTGTTTTAGAAAAACAGTAGACTAAAATATCTATGGATGAGTCATTGAACTCATCTAAATAGACCATCAAATCACGTTTGATTCCGTAGAAATCCTCTTTTTTTGCAAGCTTCAAGTTTTTAATACGCTCATTGACGATATCGCTCTTTTTCGTCGCAATTTCAGGGTGCGTTTGTAACATCTGTTCAATATCTTTAATCGCATTTTTAATATCTTCTAAATTACTCTCATAGGTCACACCAATATTCATCTTAATTCGTCGACCTAAGACGCGTTTACTCCAGTTTTTAATCGATGTGTTGGCTAATTCTGAGTTCGGTATGGTCACCAATGCATTATCAAATGTACGAATGGTCGTCGTACGCATTTTAATCTCTATAACGGTTCCTTCATATTTATCCGTTACTATCCAATCACCTTGATTAAAAGAGTTGTCCATCATCAAGTTTACACTTGAAAAAAGATTACTTAAAGTCTCTTTAGCAGCAAGTGCAATCGCAATTCCCCCAATTCCCAGTGATGCTAAAATCGCTTTTACATCAAAATCAAGCTCAGTTAAAATAAAGAGTGTAATCACTAAAAACAGAATAAATTTAAAGATATTGAGCATAAAACTGACCATTTCTTTTCGAGTTGTCGTATGATTTTCAAAAAAGGTCTCTGCATAAATATCGACCCATTCATCAAAGAGTTTATAGATTAAATAACCCGTATTGATGATATATATAATGTTAAAAAAAGTCTCTGCTTTTATGAGGTCAAACTGTCCATTATGCACAATTTGAATAAAAAGTTCAAAAGAGAAGATCAATAAATAAAGCTTAATGGGTTTAGTAAAACTGTTGGTCAAATAGTTTTGAAGTTGTATGTTGCTCTCTTTATGAGAGTGCCCTTTTTGTCTCTTTTTAATAAATGTAATGATAATAGGCATGACAAAAAGACGCAATGAATTGATCAATATAAAAAAGAACATTGCAACGAGTATACGCCCCATATCCACAGATAAATAGTAATTTAAGTAAATATTCATATTCTCTATAGGTTTATAGTCATTAATCGCATTCACCCAAAAACTGATGTTAAATCGACTGATTAAAAAGTTGCTTTTCTCTATTTTTTTACTGTTATGATAGAGGTAGTTCAATACTTCTGTAAAAGTTAAAACATCGGTTGTATAAGTTTCATAGTTTAATCTTAAATCATCATAAATAGGAGCATCGATGTTTTTACTTTTTTCATAATACTCTTGAAACTTAGTCAACAACGTATCATTTTTAATCCGCTTTTTAACACTTTGAATATATTTTCGTAACCCATTATTGGTAATATACCCTTTTCGTAATTTTATGATTTGATTCATCGCCTCATAAAAAAGAATTTGATTGCTGATGGTGGTATACTCTATCTCATCTCGAATAAAAGCAACATCATACCCATAACTCTCATTGGCAGACATTTTTGACGAGAGTTTTTCTTGTTCACTTTTGAGTTCAATACGTTTAAGTTGTGCATTTTTTTCATTAATGATGAGTTCTAAAATATCTTCAAATATCTCTTTTTTCTGCTCATACACCAGCTCTTCATTGATTTTATCATTGACTTTGAGCTGATTATTGAGTATTTTTAATGCATCTATGCTGTCTTGAAGCTGACTGCTTGCACTGCTTAAAGGTAAGTTTTTAATATCAAGAGTCTCTTGCGAGAGCCCTACTGTCATGAGTATAAAAAATATGGCAATACTACGTTTGAACACTTATTGAACTCCTCTTTTAATTAAATCCACCGTACAAATAAAGCACCAATGGAATATAAAAAATGGATATCACTGTGCTCAATAACACAGTGAAACTTGCTTTTTCTGGTTTGGCTTTTAAAAGCACTGCTAAAGTGACGGTGTTTCCTGCCAGTGGTACAATGGAGATTAAAAACAGAACTTTATATATCTCCTCATTGAGTGCTTGAAAAAGAGTACTGTCTGCAAAAATAATCAACAACACACTCGCTGGCCACACTAAAAATTTATAGAAATAAGCTACTTTGATGTAACGTTTATCAAAGTCCTCTTCTAAATTAAACCCTTTCATGCCCATTCCAAGCATCATCATACCTAAAATACCATACGCCCATTTAAGCCCTTCAAAGTATGGTACAATCATTTCAGGTGTACGAACACCTGCAACATTGAGCATCAAACCAAAAATAAAGGCATACAGTAAAGGCAACCTGAGTACTTTGACCAACGATTGTTTGGCAGTGAAATTGCCTTTTGCAGTGACATAAAATCCCGTAGTATTTTCATACAAAAGCGATGCCATCGTTGCAAAGATATAGATATTAGCACTTTGAGGATCCAGCAAAATCATTGCCAATGGAATTCCAAAGTAACCCGTATTTCCTGTACCACAAGTAAAGGCTAAGGTATTCAAACTCGCATCTTTCCAATGTGTTTTATAGTGGTGCAAAATCCAAAAAGCAATAGTGCTTCCAAATATAAAAACAAACAGGGGCAAAAACACCAACTGCATATTGATATCAATAGACAAAGTGGCAAAAAAGACCACAAAAGGTCCTAAAATATAAATCAGTAAAAATGCAATACTGTCGCGTTTGAGTTTAAAGTAGTGCGCCAGTACGTATCCAATGATAATATTAACATATAAAGGGGCGATTTTGCCCAGTAAGATAAAAAAAAGATTCATTCATATATTCCTTACGGTATTATACTCAAACATTATGACAAAATTATAATTTTTATAACCCTAAATACGAAGATAATGCAAAAAGTATCACAACACATACTAAATACATTTTAAGTGCATAGAAAATATTGACTTTAAACAGATCAATGGCTTTTAAATCATATCGTGACTGCATCGTTAAATTTAACCCTGAAAAAGGGGAAGTTGAAACAGCTGTGGACCAAGACATTAAAAAAGTAACGGCCAAAAGGGTATGATTAAGCTCTCCCATCCAATTACCAATAACAGCAATGGATATAATGGGATGAATACCAATAAACGACAATGCAATCAATACAAACAGTACAACTGATGCTGCAAAGCCATCAAACGTTTCAAATGGTAATTGTACGTTTAATCCCATTAAAATTGAGCTGACAACCACTCCAAAACTACCTGCAACTAAAAACAGCCCTAACTCGTTTTTCATATGAGGCAAATCTTTGATGATATATGCACTTAACACACAGTGCATTTTTTTATGTTTAAAAGGAAGTAACAATAAAGTCAAAAGCACACTGAACAAAGCAATGAGTATGATGATCTTAATGTGTGCATAATAGTGATGCGTAAGAAGAACAAACAACGCAAGTAAAAACGGTAAATAAAGCGTCTCAAAATGTATGGGGTAGCCTTCAAATGTTTGAAGATTAAACACTTTATTTCGTTTCACATCCACATAAGTAATGATAAAAGCAATAAAAGCCAACACCAAGCCCACACTCATAATGGTAAACGTATTGAGTTGTGGGGCATAAGTAATGGCTGCAGCGAACGCTACAAAAAAAGGAGACCAATAAGCATCTGAAGAGAAGGCTCTGGTTAACAATACAATTTGCAACTTGCTTAATGGCGCACTTTTATACAATCTGTCTGCCACGAGTAAAAGAGAAGAGAGATTAATCACTGAACCAAACAGATGAACCCCGGCATAGGTTTTTAAAAAACTTTGCTCCCCTTTAGGTAGAGCTTTGATTTTTTCTTCTTTAGGTGTAGCAATAAGTCGTAAAAAACCCACTCCAATAAGCAGTGTAAGCAAATATTGATTGATGGTAATAAATCTCTTCATATCCACTTCAAAATCATTCATCACACAGACCAATACTCCTACTAGCGTTAAAGCCATCAAGATATAAAGCAGCATTTTATTGCGAATCTCTTGAAAAAGCAACAACAGTGCAACCCAAGCAGAGACTCCGCTGTAGAAATAAAGCTCTGGTTCAATAAAATAGCTGTATTGAGTGATTACAAAAGAGATAAAAATGAGTATACCACTCATGGCGTGTCGATTATTCATTGGCGTATTATACAGTGAAAATGTGTTAAAATCAAAAAAAATTCAAAGGTGCAGTTTGATACGTTTAGGTTCCAACTCTCAAACAAGAGCCCTGCTTCTAAAAGAGCACGGCATAGAGTTTATACAACAAGGAGGCAATTTCGATGAAGATGCGCTTACCACCACCCAACCCAAATCCTTTGTGTATGAAGCAACGTTAGGAAAATTCAATGAACTTTTCTCTTTATATGGAATAGATGACATGCCTTTATTGGTTGCAGATACTGTGGTGACATCCCATGGTGAACTGCTTCGAAAAGCCAAAGATAAAGAGGATGCCAGACGCATGTTAAACCTTCAAAGTGGTAACAGTGTTTCCGTCATTACTTGCATGATTTATAAGAGTACAACCCTTCAACTCATTGATATCTCTTCCACCACCTATTTGTTTCACCCTTTTGAACCAAATGATTTAGAAAACTATATTCATTCGGGTGAGTGCATGGGGAAAGCGGGAGCAATCATGGTAGAAGGTTTTTGTAAACCCTATATCAAAGAGGTTCATGGGTATGAAAGTACCGCTATGGGTTTATGTGTAGAAAAGCTTCTTCCCTTTTTAAAACTTTGATATAATTAAAAAAAGGAGTCATAATGCCTCATTTACAATTTGAACTCAATATAAACGTTAGCTCTAAAAAAAAAGAGCAATTCGCTCAAAAAGTACGAGAAAATTTCAGTGAAGTTATGGACACAGGCACGGACCATATTGCTATATCTATTCGAGAGTATGAGAAATACGCCTTAACAATTGGTCGAGCCAATCCCACAGATGATATTTGTCTAATGAACTTAGATATCAGAGAAGGCCGAACCATCGAAAAAAGAAGGGAACTTGCTTTACGTTATATGAGTATTATCAATGAACTCTTTGATATTCAAACCAAAAATCAGTACATCACTTTCACTCAACACAGTGGTGAAGATTTCCACCTCATTGAAAAATATTTGGATGGTTGGCAAAGTGGAGAAGATCCACTTTGTTGATCATTTAAGTGATTTTTTTAAATCCGTAATAAACTCCGTCACGTCATCATGAAGCGCTTGTAAGTCCTCTTCATGTTCGACCTCATCAGCTAAAATCTGACTGACAATATCATACGTAACAATATCTTTATTATGTGTGAGTTCAAGAATGTCACTGTAGGTTTTAATTGCACATTGTTCCCCTTTAATCGCATCATTTAAAATCTCAACGACATCAAAATCTTTAGGGGCTTCATAACTGCAATTGCTCTTTTTAAACCACTCTTTGGGGTGCAAAAGAGGTGTACCACCCAATTGCAGAATACGATCTGCCACCATATTGGCATGGCGCAGTTCATCCGTTGCATGTTGATTGAGCTCTGCAATGGCTGCATCTTTCATGATACCTTTGACCACTTTTGCTTCGACAAAATATTGATAATAAGCCAACCATTCATCGGCATAAGCTCTGTTCAATATTTTAATCACCTCTTTTACTTCAATACCTTTTATAATAGAATTTCCAACTCGTGCCATTGTCAACTCCTTGAAGATCTTTTACAATAAAGTCTAACTTAAACCGTTTTAAAAGCAACTAAACTTAATGCCATAATTGCCATTCCTAAAGTTATACCTAAAATTGTCGTGTGAGCATTACCATAAATACGTGAGGCAGGGAGAAGTTCATCAAAAGAGATGTATATCATAATCCCAGCTACCATACCAAATGTTATGGCCAAAGTTGATTCTTGCATGAGTGGGAAAAGAATAAAAAATCCAATCACTGCTCCAATGGGTTCAGCAAGTCCAGAGAGTGTGGCATACCAAAACGCTTTCTTTTTACTTTGCGTTGAGTAATATATAGGCAGAGATATAGACATTCCCTCTGGAATATTATGTATGGCAATAGCCAAGGCAATGGATAGTCCCAATGTAGTATTTTCTAAAGAAGCCGTAAACGTAGCAAACCCTTCTGGAAAGTTATGAATACCAATGGCTAAAGCTGTAAAAATCCCTGTACGTTTCAGGGTGTGTTCTGCATGTGAAGCATGGGTATGAGGTTTTAAAACATTGAGTTCTGAGTTGCTTTTGGGTTCATGAGGATTCACATCTTGAGGTATGGCTGCATCAATAAAAGCGCTTAAACCAATACCTACAAAAAAACACAATAACATCAACAGTTCTGCGGTTATCTCATTGTGATGTATTTGCAAAAAAGCTGCTTTGGATTTGACCAAAATCTCTGCAAAGGAAACATAAATCATTACCCCAGCAGAGAAACCCAATCCAAGCGAAAGAATTTTATAGTTCTTCGCTTTTGAGAAAAATGCGAGTACCGCTCCAATACTTGTGGAGATACCTGCAAGAAAGGTTAACAAAAGTGCCAACATATAATCATCAAATGTAAGTGCATCCATGTATGATTATATGCCTTAATCTTTTAAAAACGACTTATTTATCTCTGTATTGTTCCTCTTCTTCGATGGAGTCATCATACTCTATGATATTTATATCCATATCCTCTTTTCCTAAAAACTCTTTTTGGTTGGCATTATCAACAATGACTGTGGCAATTCGTTGTGTACTCATAGCAATATTTTTTGTCTCAGATGCAACATTGGCATTGGATTGCGTTTGTTGGTCAAGCTCTGCAACAGCATTATTGATTTGTTCAATACCCGTGTACTGCTCTTTACTTGCATTTTCAATATCTTTAATGAGTGTTAACGTCTCAGAAATGTTGTGATTTAAATCATGATACCCATGTATCATCTTATCGGCGATGCTTTTACCATTGTTTGCTTTTTGTGTTGCAGACTCCACAAGATTTTTAATCTCAGTGGCTGCTTCTGCACTTCGTGAAGCCAAGTTTCGAACCTCTCCAGCAACCACAGAAAATCCTTTACCTGCTTCTCCAGCCGTTGCAGCTTCTACAGCTGCGTTAAGTGAGAGAATATTGGTTTGAAATGCAATTTGATCAATAACCGTAATGGCTTCATGAATCGCTGTCACCTCTTGATTAATATCATCCATTGAAGTGGTCGTCTCTTGCGCAAGTTTTTCACCTTCATTCGCTGATGTTTGAAGTTTATTGGCAAAGTCTGCCATTCGAACGACATTTTCAGTGTTGTTTGAAATATTACTTGTAATCTCTTCTAGTGCAGCTGCTGTCTCTTCCAGACTTGCTGCAGCTTGATTGGATGCCAAACTCAATGACTCCACATTTCGAAGCAAGTTATTGGCACTTTGCTGTAAAATCAAACCATTCTTTTTATTTTGAATCAGCATCTCATTGATGATTTCAGCCAACTGATTTAATCCTTGCGAGGTTTTACCCGTTGGATTGGGAATACGATGTCTGAAATCTAAGTCGTGGAAGACCTCCAATGCTTTTTGAATCTTATTCATGTCTCCGCAAATATTCTCTGCCATAATGGAGAGCATTTGATTAAAAATCACTTTAAGTTCATGCAGGTTTTCACTGTGAGTATCGTGTTCTATTTGTTTATATAAAATACCACATTTCACCTCTTGCACAATATCTTTTACATTATCAATTAAACGAGAATCCTCTTCAATGGCCATACGTGTTTTTTCAATATTTTCATTGACCACTTTTGACATTTGAGCAAACTCATCTTTTCCATTGCCATCCAGCATTTTCACCTCTTTTGAAACATGGTTCAAATAATTAAAAAATGAAAGCAATCCATTTTGAAAACTTTTTAAGGTATTCACAATATGATTTGCAAGCAACAGTGTGATCAGTACAAACAGTGCAATGGAAGTAATCCCTATAACTGAAAGAATGGTTTTTAATTGTTCATTGGATTGCTCATTAGCGCGTACAAGGGTTGTATTAATTTCGTCCAGTTTTGCTTCCAATTGCAGACCAATTTGCACCATTTCTGAAATGATGCTTTTGACTTCAGTTGACTCTTCTATTTCTCCCAAAGAAAACTCATCGATTCTTTTTGAAGCAAACTCTTTGAAATAACCAATGTAAGCTTGACTTGCTGTTATAATCTCATCACAGAGTTTTTTATTTTCACTCAATTCCAATTGTATTTTTAAATTGGCGACACTTTCATTCAAAGAGTTAAAATCATTGACCACTTTTTGGGCTTTTTCATCTGTAGGTGTTCGTAAAAATTGATAAACTGAGATTCGCCCTTTTAATACTTGTGCAATAAAATGTTCAGTCTCATTAGCTGCTTGCGTTTTTTGTTCGGCTAAATGATCATAATATGAATAAATGGCTCCCGATAAAAATTGTATTACAACAAATAGAATCGGTAAAATTAAGAGTTTTTTTCGTGTACTGATATTGTGTAACATGCTCTCTCTCCTGTAAGCTGATTTAGCTGATTATAAGAGATTGTTACTTAATTGTTATTAAATTATAATATGTAATTATTAATTATATAAGTCAGAAGAATAGCATGAAAATAGCATTGGTTAAAAAAATTATTTTATTTTTTTAACCAACTGCGATGGTAAGAGTTCTAGAGAAGTTTCAACCATTTTTGTATCCCCATGTTGAATAAAATGATCATCATATTCAAAGGTGGTCAAATCTACACATATTTTCTCATCATTTAACAATTCTAAGATGGCACTGGCAACGCCACCTTGTTTTTGAGAGTCAGAAAAGACATACCAATTGGTATACTTTTTGGCTAAAGAACAAAGCATCTCTTTATCAAGTGGTTTCACAAAACGCAAATCTAAAACAGCAATATCATCTGCATGCAGGTTTTCTGTTTCAAGTGCTTTTGAAACCCCGGCTCCATAACCAATGAATAGTTTAGAACTTTTCCCCTCTTTGAGAAGTTCTGCTTTTCCTGTGATAAACGGGGTTGCTTTATAATTAAGTGATGCAAAGGCACCTCTTGGATATCGAATGGCACAGGGACTTTTTGCTTCATACCCATATTCAATCGCCATTTTGAGTGTTTCATTGTCTCGTGGTGCACACAAAATCATGTTAGGAATAAATCGTAAGAAGGAAACATCAAATGCCCCTTGATGTGTCTCTCCGTCATTTCCGACAATACCCGCTCGGTCAATAGCAAAAACTACAGGCAAATCCATCAAGCAAACATCATGAATGATTTGATCAAACCCTCGTTGTAAAAAAGTTGAATAAATGGTTACAAAAGGTTTGAAGCCCTCTTTTGCCATAGCAGCCATTGATGTAACCGCGTGTTGTTCAGCAATGGCAACGTCCCAGAAACGCTCAGGATACGCAGCAATGAGTTTATCAATACCTGTTCCACTTGGCATGGCTGCTGTTACTCCTACCACGTTGTCATGTTTATGTGCTAACTCTAAAAGAGACTCTGCAAAGACTGCCGTGGCACTTTTTGCGGCACTTTTTTTAATAAACTCACCGCTTTCAACATCAAATGGCCCCACTCCATGCCAATGTTCATGGTGCCCTTCAGCAACTTTGTATCCTTTTCCTTTGACAGTTTTAGCATGCACAATCACCGGTTTTTTCATACTTTTTGCCAATTTTAATGTGGAGATAACCTCTTCTAAATCATGACCATCAATAGGGCCTATATAATCAACACCCATCTCTTCAAATATAATTCCAGGTGTGATGAGTTTCATACTCTCTTCAATTTTTTTAGCTAAATAAGTGGTACCTTCAGGAAAATGGTTTCGAATCATTCGATCCACTTTCTCTTTGAAATTTTGATAGAGCTTTCCAGCCAATAGTTTACTTAAATGTTTACTGATTGCTCCAATAGGTTTAGCAATGGACATCTCATTGTCATTTAAAATAATCACCATTGGGTATTTTCTATCCCCTAACTCATTGAGTGCTTCATACACCATTCCTGCTGTCATTGAACCATCGCCAATCATAACAACAGGCATTCGATCCTCTTTTTTCAGTGCAATGCTTTTTGCTGCACCCACAGCTAAGGAAATAGAAGTTGAACTGTGTCCTGCTACAAAATAGTCTTTATGAGACTCTTTGGGTTTGGTAAAGCCACTTAAACCATTGAATTGCCGAATTGTCTCAAAGCTCTCCCAACGATCCGTTAAGAGTTTATGAGGATAACATTGATGAGAGACATCGAAAATAAAAGGGTCACGGTTTACATCAAAAACATAGTGCATTCCTACAGTGAGTTCTACAGCTCCCAATGTTGATGAAAAATGTCCACCATTACGACTGACCACATCTATGATACGTTCTCTGATACTGGCGCATACCTCTTCGAGTTCTTTGAGCTTTTTATCGTGTAAATTCATGATATTTAGTCGAATACCTTTGCTTTGCTTAAGTTGTTTAATACTTCATCTAACAGTGCAATTACTCTTTTGTTTTGCTCTTTTCTTCCAATGGTGATTCGAATGGCATTTAAACCATATGAGGTTAAATCTCGAATGATGATTCCTTTTTCTAAAAGCTCTTGAGCAACTTGCGCTGAGATATACTCAACGGGCAATTTCAGAGTGATAAAGTTGGTATAACTTGGAATATAATCCAACCCTTTCTCTTTGGCATAGGTTTCATACGCACCTATCTCTTCAAAATTTTTAGCGATACACTCTTGTACAAAACTCTCATCTTTGAGTGCTTCAATGGCTGCAGCCAATGAAAGCGTTGAGATATTAAATGGCGGTCGTAATTTGTGCAATATTTTAATGATTTCAGCATTCGCAATTCCATACCCGACTCTCATTCCTCCAAGTGCATACGCTTTAGAAAACGTTCCTAAATAGATTGCATTAGGAAAAGTGTGAATTAAATCACTTGGATCAATCGCTTTGTTAGCATCTTTAAATGCAGCATACTCTTGATACGCTCCATCTACAATGACCAGTGTCTCTTCACTCACCTCTTTTAAAAAGTTATACACATCCTCTTTATCCACACACTCACCTAATGGGTTGTTGGGTAAACATAAGAAAATAATATCTGCCCCATTTTCTTTATAAAGTTTGGAAAACTGCTCTAAATTGTGCTCATCATCCGGTGTTTTTAATACGGTTGCACCTGTTTGTTTGGCATAGATTTCATACATGGCAAATGTGGTTTTAGACATGATAACTTTCGAATCTTTTGTACATTTAGCATGCACACAAAACTCAATGACTTGGTCACTTCCAGAACCAATCACAATATTGTTGCTTGCTACTTTAAATTTCGAAGCCAATCCCTCTTTTAATTCGTACATAGAATCATCTGGGTACATGAACATATTTTTTGAAATCTCTGCAATACGTTTTGCAACTTTTGGTGAAGTTCCGTATGGGTTCTCATTGGAAGCCAGTTTCACAATATCTGACTCTTTAACGCCATACTCTCTTACAACCAACTCAATTGGTTTTCCTGCTTCGTAGATTTTTACATCATCTAAAACACTGTTAAAATTCATTTTCATTATCCTTTGAATTAAATGTCATCCGCTTCTTTAACGTATGACCCTAAAAATTTAATACTTGCTTCATGTTTTTTAAATATTGTTTGTACATTCTCATCATTTTTATGCCCATCAAAATCGATAAAAAAGATCGAATCTCCTTGCACGATATGTGATTTGATTTTTGTTAAGTTAATGCCTGCTTTATCAAAATCACTCAAAAAGTCCACCAATGCTCCAGGAGTATTTGGTAATTTAGCCAAAATCGATGTTTTATCATTGCCACTTTGTGCATTTTCAAAATCACTGATGATAAAAAATCGTGTTTTATTATTGTCTTTGTCTTCAATGTTCTCAAACAAAATAGGCAGACTGTACATCTTCGCACCCACATGAGAGCAAATAGCTGCTGCATTGGGTTCAGCTAAAGCCAATTTGGCGGCTTTGGTTGTTGATTCAATGGGAATATGCTCCACCTCATCTAAACCAAAATTCTCTAGAAATTTACTGCACTGTTCAAACGCGATGTCTTTTGAGTAAATCTTTTTTATGTCACTCACTTTATCGCATGTTGTTGCTAAGGTGTGGTGAATATCTAAAATCACCTCTGCAATGATTTTAAGATTGTAATTGGTCAAACAATTAATGGTGTCACTGACAATTCCATTTGAAGAGTTCTCAATAGGAATAACCCCAAATTTTGCTTTTTTAGTGCTCACTTCCCTGAACACCCCTTTGATGGAACCAATAGAAATATAAGAACTCATCGCACCAAAACGCATCTCAGCAGCTTGATGTGTAAAGCTTCCTTCTGGTCCTAAAAAAGCGATGTTTTCAGGTAACTCAAGATTTCTAGAAATGGCAAATATCTCTAAGAAAAGAGCCTCAATGGCTGCATTATTGAGTAAGCCATTGTTGCGTTTTTCTAAACGTTTGATGATCTCTTTTTCTCGTTCAGGTCGATAGATTGCGCCACCACTGTGGGCTTTTAAAACACCCACTTGATGAACCACTTCCATTCGTTCATTGATTAAATCTAAGATTTTATCATCAAGAGCATCCAGTTTATCACGTAACTCTTTTAAACCCTCTTCATTATTCATAGTTCACCTTTTTTAAAATGTTCTAATACTTCTGCCATATCTTTACAGATAAAGTCAGGGTGTTGACTCTTATTTAAAGTATGCAGTATTTCATTTTCATCTTTAATTTTTCCACTTAAGACCAAACAAGTTTTCAGTTTTAAGTTTTTTGCTCCCACTAAATCCCCTATCATATCATCTGAAATGATAGTGATTTCATCAAACTTTAAACCCAGCATCGCTCGAGCACTCTCATAAAAAGTAAAGCTTGGTTTCCCCACCACTTTATACTCTTTATTCACTGCAAATTTAATCATCTGCATAATAGCACCTACACCAGGATAACGTTTTCCATCTTTAGAATACAATGAGGTTTCATGCATCCCTACAAGATTGTTGGCTTTTAATCCACACTCAATCATCAACGCATAATCTTCATTGGTGTACTCTTTTTTAATCGAGACCAACAACGCTTCAGGTTGTTCATACTCCAACTCATATCCCATTGATTGCACAATATTTAGAAACTCTTGTGTTCCAAAAGCAGCGACTTTGTGTTCAGGCAAATTGGCTTTTAAAAGTGAAAAAGGGTCCGTATAGGTTTGTACGGGTAGGCCTTTTTCTTTTAAACTTTGTAGAAACTCATCGCTTTTATGTTTGGTGTTATTCGTAATTACGACATAAGGAATATTTTGAGTGTTTACTGTCTCTAAAAATTCAATAGCACCATTGATGGGTAATCTTTCAATGTCATCAATGAGTGTGCCTTGAACATCTATAAAATATCCCTTCATCATCACCCTTATTTAATAAACTCTTCTTCTAAAGTGATTAAATCTTCAAACGTCTCTCTTTTTCTTATAAGTCTGTCTTCACCATTTTCAACAGCAATTTCAGCAACTCTTCCTCTTGTATTATAGTTAGAACTCATTGAAAATCCATAAGCTCCAGCACTATAAATTGCTACTAAGTCATTGTGTTGTGTTTTAGGAAGCTGTACATTTTTTGCAAAAAAATCTCCACTCTCACAAACTGGACCAACTAAATTACAAGCGCTAAACTCTTTATTATCATTTAAAACTTCACTTTTGTGGTATGCATTGTATAAAGAAGGTCTAATCAAATCATTCATAGCTCCATCAACAATAACAAATCTTTTTTCACCATTTACTTTCTCATATAATACTTTTGTTATAAAAGTACCCGAATTCCCAACAATAAATTTTCCTGGTTCACAAACAACAGTTATATCAAGACCAAACATTGTTTCTAAAACAGTTTGAGCATATTCATTTGTATCAATAAGTTTTTCATCATCATATATGATACCTAACCCACCACCAATATCTATAAAAGAGAGTTCAATTTTAATTGCAGCAAGATTTCTTACTAAATCAGCAATAATTTGTACTGATTCTTTTATTGGCTGTAACTGTGTTAATTGCGAACCTATATGACAATGTATACCAGTTGGTTCTAAATTATCAGAGTTTTTACACTGGATGTACATTCGTTTTGCCGTGTCAATATCTACACCAAATTTATTCTCATGCAGACCTGTTGAGATATATGGATGTGTTTTGGGGTCAATGTTTGGATTAATTCGAATAGAGATTCTTGCTACTTTTCCTAGCTCTTTTGCTATAACTTCAACTCTGTCTAACTCAGCAGCACTCTCTACATTGATCATTAAAATTCCAAACTCTAAAGCCTGTCTAATCTCATCATCTGTTTTTCCAACACCTGAAAAAATGATTTTATATGGTTCAATACCAACTTTTAAAGCCCTTTTAACTTCACCAATAGACACACAATCTGCGCCTGCACCAAGATTAGCCAAATGTTTTATTACGCTCAAATTTGAGTTTGCTTTTACAGCATAAGCAATTAATGATTTTCTAGCTTTAAAAGCTGTTTTTAATTCATTGTATTGATTTGTAATATAATCAAAATCATATACATAATAAGGTGTACCATATTTATTTGCTAATTCTTTAAAATTAATACTCATTTTTTTTCCTATGTTTTCTAAAATCTTAAATTTAAATTCCAAGAATTCAAAATTAAAACTTTTTTTCTAAATAAATTTAGTGGTTTAGATTTTAGTTAATATCAAGGCCAGCAAGAGAATTTAACCAGGAGTTTACTTGAAGTAAATGAGTGATTAAATTCTCTTGTTTAACGCAGATAGTGGCTAAAAGATACCTTTATAAATCTATTTATCAGTACCGTTCCAAGCAATCGTTGGCTTCCCATTCTCATCAAACTCAACCGCTGGCATACCCATGATGTTAAACCCTGAATCCACGTAGTGAATCTCACCTGTTACGGCACTGCTTAAATCAGAAAGCAGATACATACCTGAGTTTCCTACTTCATCAATGGTGACATTCTTTTTAAGTGGTGAGTGTGCTTCATTCCATTTAAGCATGAACCTGAAATCACCAATCCCAGCTGCTGCTAACGTTTTAATTGGTCCTGCACTGATTGCATTGACTCGGCATCCATCTTTACCTAAGTCTTCAGCTAAATATTTTGTTGTCATCTCTAGTGCTGCTTTTGCAACCCCCATTAAGTTATAGTTCGGGATGTATTTTACTCCACCATAGTATGAAAGTGTTAAAATCGATGCGTTTTCACTTAACAATGGTTTTAACTCTCGTGTTACTTCGATTAAAGAGTATACAGAGATGTCCATAGCAATATCAAAGGCATCTTTAGAGATGTCATAGAATCTTCCAGACAGACCCTCTTTTGGAGCAAATGCAATTGAGTGAACGATGAAATCAATTTGCCCTAAGTCTTTCTCTAAAGAGACTTTCAGTGCTTTGATCTCTTCAGGTTTGCTTACATCACATGGATAGACTAAGTTTTCACTTCCAAACTCAGCAGCGATTGGCTCAACTCTTTTTTTCAAGCTGTCATTTAAATATGTAAATGCAATCTCAGCCCCTTGAGCCGCACACGCTTTAGCAATTCCATATGCAATTGATTTATTGTTAGCAACCCCAAGAATTACCCCTTTTTTACCCTTCATTAACATCCTATAACTCCTTTGTATTTTCTATAATTTTTATAAAATCTTCAGCAACCCAACTGGCTGTTCCAATTAATACCCCATCAACACCATCGAGTTGACAAATACTCTCTACGTTACCCAATTTGACACTGCCACCGTATAAAAGTGGTTTTGAACACTGTTTTTTAAGTGCTTGATGCACATTGACAATATCATCATTGGTTGCCGTTACGCCTGTACCAATCGCCCAAACAGGTTCATAGGCTACAACTAAGTTTTCATAACTTAAATCAATACCTTCAAACTGAGTTTGCATGTATTGTAAAGTGGCGTCTAAACCACTTTCTTTAATCTCTAAAGGCTCTCCCACACAGTAGATGATTCTGTATCCCAAGGCTTTAAAGTATTGATACTTTTGGGCAATCATCTCTTGAGTCTCCCCTAAGATGTGTCGTCGTTCACTGTGACCAATTAAAATGGTTTTGATGTAAAACTCATCGAGTTGTTCTGTTCCTATTTCACCTGTGAATGAACCGTTTTGTGTAGCATAAGCATTTTGTGCTCCAATATGCAAGTTTGCAACGGTTTCAAAATAGTCAAGTGAAGTAGCCGTTGGAAAAATATAGACATCACTGGTACTGTTTGTTTTCAAATAGTTATTCACCAGTGAGACATATTTAGCCGTACTGCTTCGCGTATGGTTGGTTTTAAAGTTTGCAGCAATAATTGGCATGCTTACTCCTCAATAACCAATGCTTTAACACCTGGCAATACTTTTCCTTCAATGAGTTCCAGCGATGCTCCACCACCTGTAGAGATAAAGGTCATTTCATCTTCATCACCTGTTACTCGTACTAAGTCAGCCGTATCACCCCCACCTACAACCGTAGTTGCATACGATGAAGCTACGGCGTGAGAAATCTTTGCACTTCCTTTGGCAAATTTATCCATCTCATACACACCCATTGGTCCATTCCATAAAATAGTGTGTGCATCTTCAAGAGCTTGTGCAAACAACAGTGCCGTTGCAGGTCCAATATCAAGTCCCATCCAGTTTTTAGGAATCTCTTGAGTGGTGGTTGGTTTAGCAAATGCCTCTTTATCAAACGCTTCAGCAGCAACAACGTCCACTGGTAAGTAGAATTTTACCCCCAGCTTTTTTGCCTCTTCCATGATTTTAAGTGCTTCTGGAATCAAATCATCTTCAACCAAAGAGTTTCCTACTTCATGTCCCAATGCTTTTAAGAACGTAAAGGCCATTCCACCACCAATAAGAATCTTATCGACTTTTGGAACTAGGTTATGAAGTGCTTCAAGTTTTCCAGAGACTTTTGATCCACCTACGATTGATACAAATGGTCGTTTTGGATTATGCACAATGTGGTGGAAGAATTGAATCTCTTTTGCAAGCAAAAACCCTGCTGCCTTTGAATTGGCATCAAAATGTTTGGTGATGCCTTCAACTGAAGCGTGTGCTCTGTGACTTACTCCAAAAGCATCGTTGATATACACATCTGCCATGGAAGCAAGTTTTTCGGCAAACTCTTCATCATTTTTTGTTTCACCTTTGTTGTATCGAAGGTTTTCTAAAAGAAGAATATCGCCTGCTTGTAAGTTTTTGGCCAACTCTAATGTGTCATCTTGAACCACATTTTTAGCCATGATAATCTCTTGTTTTAAAAGGGTGTGCAATCTTTTTGCAACTGGTTTGAGTGAGTATTTATCCTCAAATGGCTCTTTAGGTCGCCCCAAATGTGAAGCTAAAATAATTGAACAATCATTGTCAATACAGTATCGAATCGTATTGAGTGCACTTCGGATTCGTCTGTCATCGGTAATATTACTGTACTCATCCATTGGCACGTTAAAATCACAACGGATGAATACTTTTTTTCCTGCTAAATCAATATTTTTAATCTCTTGTAGCTTCATTGAGTTCCTTATTTGTTTGATACGTACACAGCCATATCAACAAGTCGTGAAGAGTAACCCCACTCATTGTCATACCATGTCATTACTTTAATCATATTTCCACCAATTACTTGCGTTAAGTCTGTTGCAATAATGGTTGAGTTTGTATCTCCAATAATGTCTGACGATACTTTCATTTCATTATCCACAGCTACAATTCCAGCAAGCTCTTTTGCTTTTGCTTCAAAGAGTGCATTTAACTCCTCTTTTGTTGTCTCTTTGCTTACTACAACGTTTAAGTCCACCATAGAAACATCTGGAGTTGGAACTCGAACACTTTGTCCGTGAAGTTTTCCATCCAATTGAGGCATGATTAATCTCATTGCTTTAGCTGCACCTGTTGTGGTAGGGATCATGTTCATAGCACCCGCTCGAGCTCTTCGTTTATCTGATTTGTGTTTTACATCTAAGATATTTTGGTCATTGGTGTACGAGTGAATGGTGGTCATTAACCCTTTTTCAATTCCAAATGCATCATCAATGATTTTTGCTACTGGTCCTAAGCAGTTTGTTGTACATGAAGCATTAGAGATAATTGCTTCTCCTTTGTATTCACCCTCATTGACTCCAATAACATATGTTGGTGTATCATCTTTGGCTGGTGCACTCATGACCACTTTTTTAGCACCATTATCTAAATAGACTTGTGCTTTCTCTTGTGTAAGGTAAGCTCCTGTACACTCTAAAACTACGTCAGCTCCACAATCGCTGACGAATGTTAACTCTTTTGCATCTCGTGTGCTGTACAATTTTGCTTTAACTTTTCCTATTGTTACGTATCCATCTGCTACTTTGATTTCACCATCAAATGTTCCATGTACCGTATCAAATTTTGTTAGATATTCAAGCATCTCTACACTTGACGTATCATTGATAGCAACGAGTTCCACATCATCTCTTTTAGAGATAATTCGTGCAACACATCGACCAATTCTTCCAAAACCATTTATTGCAACTTTTACAGCCATCTCTTCCCTTTTTATGAGTATTAAATTTTCGATATTTTATCTAAAAATTGCTATAATATAATTTAAGTACAATGTATAAGGTAAAGTTAATTGAAAATAGGAATTTTTGGTGGCAGTTTTGACCCACCTCATGTAGGTCATGAAGCCATTGTAAATGAAGCTCTCAAAAAATTAGACATTGATAAATTAATTATCGTGCCCACTTTTTTAAGCCCATTTAAACACGAATTCTTTTTACCGCCTGCAACACGATTGGAACTATTAACCAAGCTCTTTTCAAAAGATGCAAAGATTGAAGTCTCTGATTATGAAGTAAAACAAAACCGAAGTGTCTACACCATTGAAACCGTAAAACACTTTAAAAAGCACTACTCTTGTGAGAAAATCTATTTAATCATCGGAGAAGATAACTTAGAAAAACTTCATTTATGGTCAGAATTTGAACGCTTAAATCAAATGGTTGAGTTTGTTGTAGCAACCAGAGAGACACAAAACAACCATCCGTTGCTCTATGCAAACTTCAAACGTTTACCCATTGATGTGGATGTCAGTTCCACTTCAATCAAGCAGGATTTGGATTTGAATGCCATTCCAAATGTTATACAAAACGATTTAAAAACTATCATACAAAAGGTGTAATACATTGAATAAAACAATCGAAAAAATTGTTCAAGTTTTAGATGAAAAAAAAGCGGAAGCCATTGAGGTCATTGACTTAAAAGAGAATGACTATTTGGTTGATTATGTTGTAGTAGCAACTACATTGAACCCTAAACATGGAGCTTCGTTAGTGACTTTCATCAAAGAAGCTCTTAAACCATTGGGAGAGAATTTTGTTCGTTCAGATGAAGATGAAGATTGGACAGTAATCGACTTAGGCGATATGTTTATTCATCTAATGAGTGAGAAATACAGAGAAAAATACTCTATTGAAGAGTTCTTAAGTGAACTGCCTAAAAGAGGGTAAGCCCTCTTTTATTTATTGTCCACGTAAAAGTTTATTATAGTTGGCACCAGCATCTCTGGCACCACCCATTTCACCTTTATAAATTGCAAAGGCAACGACGATTGCTAAAATAATCAAAAACCACTTCATTACATCACCTCCTTGGCCGTTATTCCTAACAGCTTCAGTCCCGTTTTAATGCTTAAACTGACCATAGCTAATGCTTTAAGATACTCTTGTTCATTAGGTGTACCTACAATTTTATGTTCATTATAAAATTTATGAACTGAAGAAGCCAATGAGTACAAATAGTCTGTAATTTTTTGCATGTCTCGTTTGCTGAATGCTTCCTCCAATATTGAAGGCAACAACAACGCTTCATACATCAAATTGGCACTCTCATCTTCTAAACCCTCAAGTGTGATATCTTTAATGCTTTGGAATGTCAACTCTGATTTTTTAAAGAGCTGATTGATTCGTGCATGGGCATAGTTGATATAAAAAATTGGGTTACTAGAGTCTTGGTTGGTTAACATATCCAAATCAAACTCTAAATGCGTATCACTCTTTTTGGTCAAAAATACAAAACGTAATGCATCTGCACCAATCTCATCTGCAATATCAGAAAGCAAGATCACATTTCCTGCTCGTTTACTCATTTTGTAGGGTTCTCCCCCTTTTAAAAGTGATACCATTTGAGAAAGTAAAATTTCTAATCTGTTTGGATCAAACCCTAAAAATTGAACAGCAGCTTTTACCCGAGTGATGTATCCGTGGTGGTCTGCGCCCCAGATATTAATAAATTTATCGTATGGTCGATTAAATTTATTTTCATGGTAAATAATGTCTCCTGCTAAATATGTAGGAATCCCGTTCTCTCGTACAACAACTCGGTCAACGTCATCACCCAGTTGGGTTGATTTAATCCAAACTTTTTCATCTTTGGTGTATAAAGAACCGTTCTTCTCTAAGTTGGCTTTGGTACTTTCCCAATTGACATACAGAGATTTTTCACTGACAAAGTTTTCAAACTCAATACCAATTTTAAAGAGGTCATTTTTGATTAAATCAAGGACTTCATCTTTTGCAAATTGTGCCAATTCATCCATACGTGTGGCATCTTCAAAAATCTCTTTTCCGAACTTTTCTTCAACCAATTTTGCAATGTCATAAAGGTAATCCCCCCGATAGTACTGATCGGGATACTCTACATCCACTTTTAAAATTGATTCACGTCCTGCCAGATATAATGAAAGACCTAAAAGATCCATTTGTGCACCTGCATCGTTGATGTAGTATTCACTGGTGATATCATACCCTAAATGTTTTCCTACACGATAGAGCGTATCTCCAAATATTGCTCCACGAGCGTGTCCAATATGCAGTGGTCCAGTTGGGTTGGCACTCACGTACTCTAAAAGAATTTTTTCATTTTTAGAGCCCTCTTTAGCAAACTCTTCGGGCGTACTTAAGGCATCACTGACTGCTTTATGCAAAAACGCATTAGAGAGTTTAAAGTTAATAAAACCTTTAACCGCACTTACAGATTCAAACATCTGTGAATCTGCAAATTTAGCAGCTAACTCATCAGCAATCACTATTGGTGATTTACGATACTCTTTGGCCAATGAAAATGCAACCGGCGTTGCATAGTGACCTAAAGTGATATCCTTAGGTTTTTCCAATACAATACTTAAATCTAATACTTCTTCAATATGATTTTTAACTACTCTTTGCAACGATTCTCACTTATGCGTTTTTAGTTTCGTTTGTTGACTCAGATTTAGTTTCACTCTTTTTGTCTTCGATTTTCTCTTCAGTTTTTACAACTGTCTCTTCATCGTCCTCTTTAACTGCTTTTTTGAAGTTTTTAATTCCACTTCCTAAACCTTTTGCTAATTCAGGGATTTTTTTACCACCAAAAAGTAATAAAACTACCAGTGCAATTAATACCCACTCCATACCACCAGGCATACTCATGACATTCTCCTACAAATTATTTTTCATGATTATAGCCTCTTAATGCTTAAAGATTATATAGGGCTATTTAAGGAAGAAAGTCACGATTTTATAACCCATACCTGCAGCAAAAACAGTACCAAAAAGGTTTAAAAACATGTTGGTTATTCCAAGTATAAGTGAGCTCTCTAAAAGAAGAAAACTCTCAATAGCAAATGTAGAATACGTAGTGAGTGCACCTAAAAAACCTGAAGTTAAAAAGGCTTTAATTGCGGTAGGAAAACTGAAGTGTAAAAACAGGGCAAACAAGATTCCAATAAGAAAACTTCCCAAAACATTAACCGTCAATATGCCTACAGGAAACTCTCCTGGAACGGCTTTTGTAATGGCTGCATTGGCATAAACGCGAGCAATGGCTCCTAAAAACCCACCCACACCTACAGCTAAAACGGTTTGCCAAGTCAAAGTCATGATGCAGGCTTTTCCTCTTCAAAAACAGTACGCATCTTCTCTTCAGCGACGTCAAACCAATCTGTTCCTTTTCCCGCTTGCATGGTCTCTAAAAATACTACTTTCACCACTCCTGGTGTAGCATGCAAGGTTTTTGAGTCCAATACTTGTCTGGTATTGAACATCACGACGGGCTGTACTTTGAGTTTATATTTATCTGCTAAAATACGAGCACCCGCACGAAATTTTCTCATGTACGTTCCATCACTTCGTGTGCCTTCTGGAAACATCGCAATGGGTCTCCCCCCATCAAGTCTATCTTTCCCCTCTTTTAAAAGCGTTACAACACCTGTTTTATCTTCACGATTAACAGTAATCATACGTGGGGCTTTCATAATGTGTCCAAAGAAAAACAAGTCTGTTATCTCTTTTTTTCCTACCCATGCAAGATTTCGAGAGTGAATGTGTTCCATCACCACGATATCTAAAAGAGATTGGTGGTTTAAAATAATCATATCTGCATTGGTATCTGGTTCACCTACGATTTCAAGTTTGATTCCCAAAAGCTTCACTTGAAGTGCCGTCCAAATTTTTCTCACCTTGTGATGATTATTTCTAAAAATATACATACATATAATCGTAATAGATACGGTCAATGTAAACTGAATGAGTGTTAAAATTCCTCTAATCTTCGACAATGTTTTTTTCCTTTATCCATCCAATGGTTTTATTATTGTTCTGTATTTCAAACAAGATTTTACTGAATGGACCTTTTTGAGTTAAAATTTCTACAAGCTGCTTTCGTTGTGTGATATGAAATACTGTAGAGTTTTTTGTTGGTAAAATATAGATTTTTGTTCCCTCTTCTATGACTATAGAGTTATTGGGTTTAGCAAAAATATAAAAAACAAGTAAACAAACAAGCCCTAAAACGATAAAGACTCTTTTTCGTTTAAATATATACAACAATAAAAACAGAATCGTGGCAATTCCAGCTGCAGTCTTTTTATAAAGCTCCACACTGCTGTTATTAGGGTTTAAATCTGTTTGAGTACTGACAAGTTCCTCTTCTAGTTTTATGGGAACACTGAGTATTTTAAATGTTTTTGTGCGAATATCATAATATTTAAAATTAAGCACTTTGGTATAAATAGGTATGATGGCATTATAAATCAGTTTTTGTTTGGGATAACTCTCTTCTAAACTCATTAAGAGTTGTTCATCCACATATTTTAATCGAAAATCTTCTAAGTTTCCGTTGGTGCTTTCAAGTTCTAGTACGGTCAATAATTCATCATTACTGTACTGTTTTGTTTTTGAAGAAATCACTTGTAAATCTTCAGCAATGACATCTGTAAAAAGTTCATCACCCAATGCAATGCTTGTGTACTCTATGGGTTTAGCATCTAAATAAAGAACATCGACAATTTCATCATTGTTGTATAAAATGATTTGAAATCGTGGCATAGAAAAATTAGCTGAATAGACTTTAAAAAAGAAAAGATTATGAAAGGTATTGGCTTTACTTTGTGCTTCCCATGGAGATTGAGGGTTAATCAAAGCAATATTTTTTGCCCCTAAAAACCGTGTCTCTAAATGCGTATAATTGGTCGTTGTAATCAGCGCTTCAATCTCAACTGCAAAGCGTTGATAGGTATGAATCTTTTCTGGGTAATTTAAGAATTTGGCATAGATATTGTTTTCATGATCTTGTTGAATTTCATAAGGAATGGCTTCAAACCAGTTGGTAGTTTCAATTGTTTCTTCAATAAAAGTATTGATTTGAGTCTCTTCTTCTGTCCCCTCTTCTTCATTTAAAGGCAAAGCATCTTCAAGATTACTTTGTGGTTCTTCTTGTTGCAGATGTTCACTTTCAAATATGGATTGTTCAGTATCAAAGAATTGCTCATTACTCAAAGCAATATTAAAAAGAAGTATTAATAGAAGTAAATATTTCATAGCTTCCCTATTGTATAAAAGAGAGCCTAAACTCTCTTTTTAATTTAGTTAAAAAAACCTTGAAGCATCTTTACGCCATCATCACATCCAAGCAATGACTCAATTGCTCGTTCTGGGTGAGGCATAAGACCAAAAACATTTTTTTCTTTATTGCAAATACCCGCAATTTGAGAAACCGAACCATTAAGGTTTTGTTCATTGCCATTTTCATCACAATATTTTAAAAGAATTTGACCATTGTCTTCTAATGCTTTTAATCCTGCTTCATCTGTAAAGTAGTTTCCATCATGATGTGCAACAGGAATATTAACCACCTCATTGACATCAAGCTTTTGTAAAAAAGTGTTGTCATTGTTGATCACTTTTAAATGGTTGTATTTAGAGATAAAGTGTAATGAATCATTTCTTTTCATAGCTCCTGGTAGTAACCCAGCTTCTAAAAGAATTTGAAACCCATTACAAATCCCCAATACTTTTCCACCATTTTGTGCAAAGGTTTGTACGGCTTCCATGATTTTAGCAAAACGTGCAATTGCACCACTTCGTAAATAATCCCCATATGAAAACCCACCTGGAATAACTACCAAGTCAGTATTGTCAGGAATTGTTGTCTCTTTATGCCAAATGATTGTAACGTTTGCACCTAATTTTTCAAATGCATACTTTGTATCATATTCACAATTGGTACCTGGAAATTGTAATACTGCTACGTTCATGATTAACCTATAATTTCGATTGTATAATCTTCAATCACTGTATTTGCAAGAAGTTTTTCACACATGTTTGTAACTTCTTCTCGTGCTTGTGTTTGAGACGTTGCATTGAGTTCTAAAATGATTTGTTTTCCGATTCGAACATCTTTAACGACCTCTTTGAAACCTAAAGTGTCCAGTGCATGATGTGTTGCTTTTCCTTGGTCATCTAATACACCTTGCTTTAATGCTACATTTACGATTGCTTTCATTTATTACCTTCAATTAATTTTTTTGGGATTATATCTAAAAACACCTTTAGTGATTTTTTGATTATTTACTTAACCTATTAAGTATGGTTGTGTACCCACTTAAGATTTTATCTTTGATTGTTTGAGGAACGTTTACCTCTAACTTCTCACCTGCTTTTAACGATTTTGCTTGCTCTTTCCAATTTTGCTCTTTTCCAAAATCTCGTAAGATTTGTTTGTCCATAGAGATATAGTTGCCTGCATCAAAATCCTCTTTAGAGATAAATCGTGAACTCTCTGGAGTTAATACCTCATCTCCAAGTACCCACTCACCTTTTGAGTTTACAAAAATTTCAAATTTTGTGTCCACAATAATAATGCCATTATCAAGTGCAAACTGCGTAAACTCTTTAAAAAGTTTTTCTAAGCTCGTAACAATCTCAGGGAATTTCTCTCTCACTGTTGCAGAGTTTAAAGGCTCATCTTTAATCCCTTTAGTCGTTGGCGTAAAAATAGGTGTTTCAAATTTATGCCATTGTGGTAAATCTGAAGTCAGCTCTAAACCATATGGGTCATTTCCATTTTGACATGCATCATACAGTGAACCTGTTAAGTAGTTTCTAAAAATCAACTCAAACTGAACCACATCACCATCAATTTCTGCTTCAAGGGGTTTACACAACTCCATCATTTGACATCGTGGAGCAATCTTTAAAGAAGCATCCACATTTTCTGAAAGAATGGCTGTACGAATTCCAGCATCTTTTGCAAATTGTGCTCCGTTGTTTGAAATAGCCGTTTGAGAAACACCTTTTCCTTCAATCTCTAAATTTAAAGGAATATCAAATACAGAACATCGATCACTTCGAACCAATAAAACTTTTGCTTCATCACCCGGACACGTATAAAGATCTGCATTTTTACCGATATAAAAGAGGTTATACCCTAACTCTTCAAGTTCATCGATTCCTTTTTTTGTTGTAGTTTTCTTTGATTCTGGCCAAAGACCAAGTGCTACAATCTCACTGATTTTCATCTATTCTCCTACTATTTTTTCATAATAATTAATGATTTTAAAATATCGACACCTGTTTTGAGTTGGTTGTCTTTAAACAATTCTTCTTTTGTTATAACGTCTGAATTCTTTTTCTCTTCTTTTGTTTTTACTTCATCATGATTGACTTTTTCTAACTCACCTTCTAAATGTTTTTTTAAGTCTGCTTCTTTGATTTTAAACTCAGCATCACTCTCTTGTGGAACTTCTCCAGCATATGCGATGATGTCTGGTGTAATTCCGGTTGCTTGGATGGTTCGTCCACTTGGTAAATAATATTTAGCAATGGTGAGTTTCACCCCTTCGCTTTTATCATCTGTAATTGGTAAAATTACTTGAACTGAACCTTTACCAAATGTTTTTTCACCCACTACGATGGCTCGTTTGTGGTCTTGTAAAGCACCACTTACAATCTCACTGGCACTGGCACTTCCTGCATTTACAAGTACAACCAATGGAACTGAGGTTAATGTATTTGCTGAAGTTGCAGAGAACTTCTCTTCACTGCTTTCATCTCGCCCTTTTTGAGAAACAATTACGCCACTGTTGACGAAAAAGTCTGTCACACTGATGGCTTGATTAAGAAGTCCACCTGGGTTGTTTCGTAAATCTAAAATAATCCCTTTAAACGTTTTATTTTTATTAATCGCTTTTCGCATATTCACATCAACATTTTTATCAAAGCTGGTTACTCGTAGATACAACACATCGTCCCCAATGGTTTTAGAGTAAACCGATTGGATTTTAATGATATCTCGAATGATTTTTATCAGGATTGGTTTGTTTTCACCTTTTCTTACAAGCGTTAATTCAATCGGAGTTTTTGGCTTTCCTCGCATGAGTCCCACCGCTTCATCTAAAGTGATATTCAATGTAGAAGTGTCATCGATTTTTAAGATGATATCACCCGCTTTTACACCTGCTTTATATGCTGGAGTATCGTCAATTGGTGAGATAACGGTTAAAGCTCCATCTCTCATTCCAACGGTGATACCCAAACCTCCAAACTCGCCATTGGTTTGAATTTGCATCTCTTTAAAATATTTTTTATCCATATACGTTGAGTGTGCATCCAACTCTTGCATTAAACCTTTTAAAGCTTTATTTACAATCTCTTGCAATTTGATATCGTCTACATAGTACTTCTCAACTGTGCCTATGACTTTTGTCAGTTTTGAGAGTGATTCAAATCGTGTCTGTGTCGTTTCGTTGTCTAAATCTGATTTGGTTTCTAATGTATTGACCTCATTAGCGTGAATGAAGCTGACAAATGCGACCACATAAAAAAAAGAGAATAAAATGCTTTTCATGGCTGACCTTTTTGTTAAATAAGGTAGTATTATATTCAATTTTTCATAAAAGTAAGATTTTATAAAAATTTTTGTACCATTGTGTAGAATTTAAAATGAGGATACAATATCTATGAGCTTAAAAGATAACGTTGATTTTGTCAAAAAAGAGTTGGACTCTGAAGAGAAATTTATCGAGAGTTTTGTAAAAGTTGAGCGATTTTATAAAAAATATAAAAAAGCACTTATTGCTGCAGTGGCAGTGATTGTTGTGGGTTCAATTGGTTACACCATTAACAACTCCATTCAAGCAAGTAATAAAGCCAAAGCCAATCTTGCATTTAACAAAATTTTAAATGATGTGAATGACCAAGAGGCCTTAGCAACACTGAAATCAAGTAACGACAAACTTTATAATGTTGCTTTATATCTTCAAGCTAAAGAGGGAAATAAAAATATCCAAGTCAATGAACGATATTTAAAATATCTTTTAGAGTATGAAGAGGCATTAAAGAATTCTGATGTTGAAAAACTGAACTCTTTAGCCATGCAAAAAGATTTTTTACTTAAAGAGTTTGCCCTTTTTAACAAAGCACTGATTCTTACCGAACAAGGTAAATTTGAAGATGCTCGACAAACACTTAAAATGATTAAACAAGATTCAAAAGTGAGTGATTTAGTTGCTTTATTAAACCACTACTTACTTACTAAATAGGACACAAAATGAAAATAGTTTCTACACTTTTATTGGCTTTATTGTTATTCACTGGTTGCGCAGGTAAAAAGTTTTTTGAACCTGAAGATTCAGAGAGTTTTGATGCCAACAGTTCAAGCTTAAGCTCAGATATTGAGAGCATCAACCGAAGTGGTGCAACCTTAGAAGATAAAACCTACATCTCTGCGTCAGGGGTTTCAAGTATGAAACTGCTTGAAGGTTATGAGTTCTTAAACAGTTCAAATGGGATAATTCTTTCTACGAACAATAAAGACAAAGTTGCCATTGATTCAAAAGAGATTGAAATTGGAGACATTGTTGTGGCTGCTTCATTGGAAAACGATCTTTTAGCGTTGGTATACGCGAACAACTCGATTGCATTGTATGACCTACAAAAAGAGCGATTTGTTTTTAAAGAGTACTACAAAGAATCGATTGTAAATGACACTCGTATTACCAACCCTCACTTTATGAGTAACATCATTCTTTTCCCAACACTGGATGGAAAAGTCATCGTTGTGAGTAAAGATAATAATCAAGTGGTTAAAAACATTGTGGTTGATCCAGATTCAACGTTTAATAACATCATTTACTTAGACGTTATCAATGATACATTGGTTGCAGCAACCAATAATAAAATCATCGCTGTGGGTACAGGAAACCTGTTTATTAAAGATTATGAAATCCGAGAAGTGATCACCAATGATTCTCATATTTTCATTGCAACCATTGATGGGCAATTGATTAAAATGAACACAGAATTGGATGTTTTAGGTTCTAAAAAGTATCGATTTGCAAAATTCCATGCATTAGCTTACGGTGGGAATGCCCTGTATGGGTTAGAATCACAAGGATATTTAATCAAAGTGGAGGATGACTTTGAACACGATACTATTTATGATTTCTCATTTGATGCAGAATCAAAAGCAATTGCCGTAAAAGACACCATCTATTTTGGGGATGAATACATTCAATTTAAATAATCCCTTTTAACTTTTAAAGCAGTGAACTTCACTGCTTTACCTATGCAAAGGTTGGTATGGAAAATTCAACTTCACATTTTCAACTCATAACCTTAAAACAAAACCACTACAAACTGCAACTTTTTAAATGCTGGAATAATGCAACCTTAAGTGAACAAATCATGGCGCTTAATCGTCTGAAACTCTCTTCTAAAGCAACAGTAGAACTGGATTTTGAACACATTGAAGCATTGGACAGTTCAGCCATGATATTTCTTATTGGTTTTTCAAAGCGATTTGCAAAAACTTCCATGCAACATTTAGGCCAATTTGAAAACCTTTACAATGTTTATCACACCTACTATCAAGAGAACCAAAGTCGTCCGTTTTTAGATACCTTCTCTTTAGAGCGCATTGGCAAAAAAGCGTATGAGACGTATGAGGGAGCTTTAAATTTTATCCATTTTATCGGACAACTTTTTTACTTTTTATCATACTCTTTATCCCATCCTCACAAAATACGCTTTCAAGCCACGCTCAAACAAATAGACAGTTCAGCCATTCAAGCATTGCTGATTATTGCAGTGACCTCTTTTTTGGTGGGATTGGTCATTGCCTATCAAGGGGCGGTGCAACTTGAAAAGTTTGGTGCCAATATTTTTATTGTGGAGATGGTTTGTATTACGATGTTTCGCGAAATTGCACCACTGGTTACAGCCATTGTTATTGCAGGAAGAACCGCCAGTTCCTACACTGCAGAAATTGGTGCCATGAAAATCACCGATGAGATTGATGCCATGAAAACCATGGGCTTTGAACCCACGATGTTTTTAACTCTACCTAGGGTCTTAGCTCTGTTTGTTTCACTGCCACTGTTGGTCTTTTTTGCAGACGTTATTGGTGTTTTTGCAGGTATGGTTGTCGCACATTTGGATCTGAATATTACGTACAATGAGTTTGTACTTCGCATGGGCAATGAGGTGCCACTTAAACATCTACTAATTGGTATTTTTAAATCGATGTTTTTTGGTATTGCCATTGCTATTATTGGATGTTATCGTGGCTTTCAAGTTCAAAATAACACCACCAGTATTGGACGCTATACGACGTTCAGCGTGGTCAATGCTATTTTTGTTGTGATTGCTTTAAACGCGCTCTTTTCTGTTATTTTAACCGAAGCTGGGATTTAATCATGA
The DNA here is from genome assembly GCF_004116335.1 of Candidatus Marinarcus aquaticus. Classification (NCBI taxonomy): domain Bacteria; kingdom Pseudomonadati; phylum Campylobacterota; class Epsilonproteobacteria; order Campylobacterales; family Arcobacteraceae; genus Candidatus Marinarcus; species Candidatus Marinarcus aquaticus. Next base: position 65,616 of record NZ_PDKN01000010.1, on the reverse strand, counting down.
GTATCATCAAAGTCAATAACTTAAGTACGAAGTTCAAAGAGAATGTGGTACACGATAACATCTCTTTTTCGATTCAACAAGGGGAGATTTTTGGTATTTTAGGCGGAAGTGGTTCAGGAAAAACCACTCTCCTTCGTCAAATTGTGATGCTGCAAAAAATTCAAAAAGGCTCGATTGAAATTTTTGATAAAAATGTTTCCAAACTCTCACTGAATGAACTGGAACAACTTAAAAAAGAGTACTCTTATCTCTTTCAATTTGGTGCGTTGTACTCTTTTTTAAACGTGATTGAAAACATTGGCGTGATGCTTAAAGAGTACACCAATTTACCGCTTGATTTGATTGATAAAATTGCTTTTACACACCTAAATATGGTAGGTCTTCCAAGTAAAAGTGCTTTTTTATACCCTTCTGAACTCAGTGGAGGAATGAAAAAACGAGTGGCTTTAGCAAGGGCTTTAGCAATGCAACCTAAAATTCTTTTTTTAGATGAACCCACCAGTGGGTTGGACCCTTCAAGTACACAAAAGTTTAATGCCTTAATCAAAGAGCTCAAAGAGGTATTAAATTTAACTGTCGTTATAATAACTCACGATTTAGATACAATTACACAAGTTTTAGATCGATTTGTTTTACTGAACCAAACGATTGCATTTGAAGGGTCAGTTCAAGAAGCACTGCAAAGCGATGATGCATTTGTTAAAGAGTTTTTAACACAAAAAAAGGAGTAAAAAAACATGGATTCTCAAATAAATTTTTCTAAAATTGGTTTTTTTGTTATTACTCTTTTTATTTTGATGTTGGCTTTTATTTTTTGGTTGGGGAAATACGGATTTGAACAACAAAAATTTGACACCTATTCAATCTTTTTTACAGAGTCTGTTTCTGGTTTAAATATTGAATCCCCTATTAAATATAAAGGGTTTGAAGTGGGTACGGTCAGTGATATTAAAATCAATCCCAATAACTCAGAACAGATTCAAATTGAGATAAAAATCAATAAAGGTACCCCTATAAAAGAGGACAATGTAGCCGTTTTAGGCACACTTGGATTAACGGGTTTACGATATATTGAACTTAAAGGTGGAAACCAAGAAGCCAAACCTTTACAAGCGAATGAAGAGGGTTTAAAAGTGATTCCTTCTAAAGCCTCTATGATTGCAACACTCGAAGACTCGACAGAAGATATTACCAAAGAGTTAACGGAAGTTTTAATACGAACCAAAAAACTCTTTGCAGATGAGAACCTCCAACACATCTCAATGATGATTGAAAATGGGGCTAAAAGCATGAAAAATCTTGAAGTTTTCACACAGTATCTTAATAAAAAAGAGGAACATTTGGACCGTTTGATTCAAAGTATTATTGAATTAAGCCAAACCAGCGGTGCCTCTTTTGAAAGCATGAACTCTTCAGCACAAAGTGTACAAGCCTCTGCGCAAGCACTGAAAAAGGTTTCAACCGTTTTATCTGCTGAGTTACAAAAAGGCACCTATGATATCAAAGCCATCTCTCATGAAAGCTTTTCAAAACTCAACATGGCTTTAGATGCTTTAGATAAAACACTGCTTCAAACCCAAGAGCTCGTAGAGAGTCTAAAAGAGAGCCCAAGCGATATTCTTTTTAAAGAGAAACCAATTAAATATGGTCCAGGAGAGTAAAATGAAACATTATGCAATATTATTAATACTGTTGTTATTGACAGGATGCTCAGTTAAAAACAGTCCTACATTCAACACCTATGCCATTGACTTTCATACACAAAGCAAGACAAGCAAAACCATAAATAAAACCATTTTTATTAATCAGCCTTATATCAATGGAGCATTTGCTACTAAAAATATCTTTTATACCACCAAAGCGTATGAATATGATGCGTATGCAAAGAACCGTTGGATTGATTTTCCCTCTTCCATGCTACAACTGCAACTCACACAAGCCTTTGCTCAAGCTAAACTGTTTAAACATCAAAGCATGAGCAGTTCACGCCTTACTCCTGATATCTATTTAAATACGGTGGTCAATAAAATGTATCATCTGCATGAGAGGGGTGAATCCTATGCCATGCTTTCAATGAGTTTTGAGCTTATTGAAAAGGGAAATTTACTTTTAAGTAAGCAAATCAACAGACGCTTAAAGTGTAAAGAAAACACACCTTATGGTTACGTACAAGCTCTTAATGAGGTACTTAAAATGTCCATTGAAGAGTTGATTAAAGAGGTTGCTAACACCTCTTTATAGTTTGATATTGGTATTGAGTATATTTTCTATTAGTACCGTAGCATAAGCTGCTTTAGGCAAAGTAAATCTCAACGTACACGTCTGCTCTTCTTCATTGTATGAAACACTTTGATTTGTAATAAAAACAATCGCCGGTCGTCTTAAGCCTTTTTCTTGAATATAGGTATCATCAAACTGCGCTTCAAGCTTTCTGGCTTCTCCCATACTTTTAAAGACATTTCTTCCACACAACAACCCTGTTGGTACAATTTTATGTGCTTTAAAATCTTTGATGATTTCTGGTGTTATTTGCTTTGGAGTAAAGAGCTTATCATTGTCTAACTGCATCATCACATCACCATCCAGCAGTTTAAACTCCTCTTTTGAAAGCTCAACTCTTTTGGACAACCATTTATTAAAGAAATCACTTTGATACGCCGAAATCAACATCTTTTCCAGTTTTCTGTCTCGTATCTTTAAGTCACCATAGATGATTTTTTGTGCTTTTTCTAAGTTTTGTTCAATATCTTTTCCAAATCGTTGAAAACCAAAGAAGTTTGGCAATCCTATCTTGGCTATCTCTTTGACTCTTTTTTCAATCATAGGTACAATTTTTGGTTTAACTTCATGCAATCGAATCGTAAAAGTATTGCCTTTTAAATCCCCTATATTGAGCTTGGTTTTATGTAAAAAGCTCTCCAATATCTCAATTTTATTGTGTCTGAATTTTTTAATATCTTTGGCATATTTTCTTGGTATGGAGATGTATTGTGTGGTGGTTGCATTTTTATCTTTTAGCCCCGCATAACCTATCTCATGATCATAGATGTTAAGTCCCTTTGAGAGCTTCTCTATTAAATCCCACGTACCCAAATTCTTCTTTCGTATTTTTAAAATAAGAAAATTCCCTTTATTGGTAAACGTAATGGGTTCTTCTTCAACGATAAAGTCATCCACGTTTTGATAAAACTTGAAATGAAGTGGGGTATAGTCTTGGATAAAGGTTCGCGTCATGATTGTTCTTTTTAGGGAAGTATATCAAAAAAAAGCAAAAAAAAGACACCCGAGGGTGGGTGTCTTTTTTATATTAAAGGAGGGAGTCTAAATTTACGTTAGTCGCTGTTTCAATAAGTAAAGTGACTGGTTACTTATTGATAATTAAATTATAATCTGTTTGCCTTAACAAAAAACCAATCAATGGTTAACCAATGGTTAACTAGGTCATTTTCACATAAAAAACAAGCAAAAAAATAGGTACCCTCTAAAAGAGAGTACCTATTTGGGAGAGAATGAAAAATCGTAAATATAATTATCTTAAACAGTAAGTTATACGCCTATAACTTATTGATAAAAAAATTATAACACTCAACCGTTAATTGTGAGACAACAAAACGTTAACAAAAAATTAACACAACTATTCGTTGTTCAATCGATCATCTTTCCAGTATTTTGTCCCTTGAATGGTCGCTTGCAGTGCTACCCCGTTTTTTGTGATCTTATACAATTTAATTCCTGGAGCAATGGTAATAGCTGCATTTACTGCTGCACCTTTATTTTCAGCTTTGACTGCAACATCTGCTTGGGCATTGGCTTCCCATCCATAATTAACAAAGTTTTCAAAAACTTTTCTATTTTCAAAGATGAATACTGCTCGAAAATCTTTTAAACCAAATCCAAACCCTGCTCCAGCTGAAACCATCTTCATATAGATGTTTTCTCCTGTAAGGTTATCATGAGCAACTCCATACCCCCCTTCTGCTGAAAAGAGTATGACATTGACTCCAACGTTACTGAACACTGCGTAGCCATATGCTCGATTCATAAGCATTTGGGCTTCAACATTATCTTTTAATAATGCCAATGTCTCTTTCTTCATTTTTAAAATTTCATCTCTGTCCTCTTGCGCGCTGTTACTGCTGACGAAACCTGATAAAAAAACATACATTATTAGCATGGAAATAAGTTTAAATATTTTTGACATCTCTTCACCTCATTTCTAATATATACAAAAACTATACCATAAAAACCAAATGAGACAAATAAATAACGAATTTTATTCGTTAAAAATCAATTTGAGTAAATCGTTATCATTAATCACTTCACTTGTACCATATGCAACAGCTAAAAGTGGCTCTTTAGAGACTCGTACAGGAAGTTTAATGATGCTTGAAATATACTCATCTAATCCACGTATTAATGAGCCTCCCCCTGTTAAAATAACGCCATTATCCACTGCATCAGCGGCCAAATCAGGAGGCATATTTTCTAACACATTTTTAATCACATTGATGATGTCTTTAAGAGGCTCTTTAATGGCACTTCGAACCCCTTCACTTCCTAACTCAATGGTTGAAAGCAAACCTGAATTATCTCTCCCTTTGACTTGAATTTTGAGCTCATTTTCAAGTTTAACAGCCGCTCCAATCTCTATTTTAATATGTTCAGCTGTTTTTTCACCAATATAGAGATTGTAGTTTTGTTTGACATAATTAATAATGGCTTGATCAAACTTATCTCCAGCAGATGTAGTGGCTTTACACAAAACCAATCCGCCCAATGATGTCACAGCAACCTCGGTGGTACCTGCACCAATATCCACCACAATATGTCCTTCGGGGTTACCTACAGGAATACCTGTACCAATAGCAGCAGCCATTGGTTCTTCTACTAAAATAACTTCTCGTGCTCCTGCATTAAATGCAGAATCTTTCACCGCATTTCTCTCTACTTGTGTAACCCCATAGGGTACACAAATGACCACACGTGGTTTTAAAAAAGATTTTCGATTATGTACTTTGTTGATGAAATATTTAATCATCATCTCTGTGGCTTCAAAATCAGCAATCACGCCATCTTGAACCGGTCGTATCGCTCTGATATGAGCTGGTGTTTTACCCAACATCTGTTTGGCTTCTTGACCGACTGCTAAGACTCTGCTTTTACCATATCGATCCTCTTGTATTGCAAGGACAGTGGGTTCATTGATGACAATACCACTGTCTTTTACTGACACAATAATATTGGCTGTTCCTAAATCCATTGCAATATCTTTTGAAAATAGACCAATTATTTTATTCAAAATCATCTGCACCGCCCTTCATTTTTGTAAGATTATAACATATTTGTTATTGTTTTTGGCTAGGGCTTTGTTGTGTTTACTCTTTTATAAAATTGCAGTGCTCTCTCACGAGAATACGCGATGCCAATCAATAAAGGTGGGTATTCTAAAAAAAGGTTTTGTTTTAAACCATTTTCTATATGAAAAAGCTTTGCATCACACTCTTGTAGTTCAGGTAAATAGTGTTTAATAAATTGCCCCTCTTTGTCAAATTTTTTTGATTGCAAATAGGGATTAAAAAGTCGGAAATAAGGCACACTGTCTGCTCCTGTACTTGCGGCCCACTGCCAAGATCCGACATTGGAACAGGCTTCATAATCTAAAAGTTTCAGTGCAAAATAGGCTTCACATCGTTTCCAAGGTATGAGCAAATTTTTCGTTGCAAACGATGCCACAATCATACGAAGACGGTTGTGCATGCAACCCGTTTCATTTAAGCATCGCATGGCAGCATCCACAATAGGCACACCCGTTTGTGCATTGCACCACTTCTCATACGCTTGATCACTGTTGGGCCATTTCAAAATTTGCCCGTTAAAGTTTTCAAATTCACTGTAAGGGAAATGATAGAGTATGTAGTTATAAAACTCTCTCCAAAAAAGCTCTTTGATAAAACAAGCGGCACCTGAAGTGGGGGCCAAAGTTTTCACATAATTAAAGACTTCTTTGGGTGAAATCAAGCCAAAACGTAAATGCACAGAGAGTTTTGAAGTGGCATCAATATGGAAAAAGTCTCGCTCTTTTTCATAAAGTGCAATTTTTAAAGAGAACGCTTCTAAGAGTTCATGTGCACTTTGGTATAAAAACGCTGGCAGTGTGGTTTTAACAAACCCCAACTCTTCTAATAAAGGAGTGTTGTCATAATCAAATGAAGCTTTAATGCATGCATTTGAATATTGGTACTCTTCTAATTTAAGTGCACTATGCAGTGGTTCAAGTGCATTGTAAAAAGGGGTAAATACTTTATAAGGGGTGCCATCTTTTTTGAAGTGCTCTTTGGGGTCAAGGATAAAAGAGTCTAAAAAACGATGCATTGGAAGTATAGACTCAATGGTTTTATCTCGTTGTATGGCATAGGCATCATAATCAATGGAGCACAACACTTCATCAAAACCTTGTTGTACCAACTTGCTGAAAATATCTTCAGGCTTACCATAAAAAATAGCCAAATCCAATCCCAATGTTTGCAGTTGCTTTTTTAAAGCCAACACACTTTCATAAATAAACGTAACACGTTTATCCTCTTTGGGAAGATTTTTTAAAATATGTTCATCAAAGATAAAAATAGGAAGTACTTCTCCTGTTGCGTGTGCTAAAAGTGCACTGTCAGTGATACGTAAATCTCGTCTGAACCATAAGATTTGCTTCACTTATTCGCCTTAAGGCTTGAACGAAGTGCCAGTTCACTGGGATAAGGTTTTAAGAATTTCTGTGTTTTAAGATACTCCATATCAAATCGTTGGGTATAAAGATTGATGATTTTAATGACGGCTATGAGAGGAATGATTTGCATTTTATACTCATCAATGGCTTTGAGCATCTCCTCTTTCTCATCTTTTGAAATCACTTTTTTAAAGTATCCGTAAATATGCAACAGTACATTATAGGTGTTTTTAATACTGCCTTTCATGCTTATGGCTTTTAAGAAATGCTCTTTATACAAAGTCAACACCTCTTCTAGACTCTTTTTTTCATGATTGGCCACAATGTTTCCCATGCTTTTATACGCTTCATGAGATTTTGCATAAATCAGATACTTATAACTTGTATGAAATTTCACCAATTCATTAAAAGAAGGAGAGGTTGCCAGAAACTCATGGACATCTTTATAAGCAAACACTTGCATTAAAAAGTTCTCTTTGAGCCAATCATCTTGCAATCGCCCCTCCTCTTCTAAAGGCAAATAGGGGTATTTTTCTTTAATCGATTTTGCAAAAAGTCCTTCCCCTTTTTTTTCACACATATGGCTGTTGGGTTCATACACCTTTACCCGTTCTAACCCACAGGTGGGAGATTTGGATTTTAAAATAAAACCACATAGGTTTTCATCGGCAATTTGTGAAGCACAACTTTGAGAAATATCACTGAGCACTTGCGTAACATCATTTTGTTCTTTATTGGTGAGGACTTTAATTTGGTGTTCAAACTCCACCAATCGAATTGTATCTCGAGGTGTTCCAAAAACAATCGCTTCAGGACAGTATGGTACCATCTCAAAATAGTTTTGAAGTTGATTGACTACAAAATCATCTTTAGCATGTGCACCATCATATCGACACATATTTCCCAATAAACAAGCTGAAACCCCTATACGCATTCGTATCCTTTAAGTTTGATTTCGTTTTAATAAAAGCAAGAGTAAATAAGCAGCAATTCCCATGGAACCCAACATAACAATAACAGAAAAGGTACCGTTTTCTGTCTGACTAAAAGGCAAACCTGTGGTGTTCATACCAAAAAATCCTACAATCAGATTTAAAGGCAGAAAAATACCTGAAAGAAGGGTCAACACATAAATAGTACGGTTCATTTTTTCATTGCTGGTACTCACATAGAAGTTATACAACGCATCGAGTTTCTCTAAAGAGTGTGTGGCCGTACGATGGGTTCTCTCTAGATGCTCTAAAAGGTCACTGAAATTGATTTGTAAGAAGTCATCTTCGCGTTTATAATTTTGAATAAACCGTTTGAGTTGTTCGATGGTTTTATTTAAAACTCGATTGATTTTGATTAAAGAGTTTTTATATGAAAACCAGACATGATTAAAGCCTTTGAGATATTCTGACTCATAAAATCCATCTTCAATGATTTCGATGTTATCATAAATATCATCGGTCATTTGCATGGTCAGATTGATTTTTCGATTCAACAAAGTATAAACCCCATTGATGGATTTTAAATCTTCAAAAGAGCCTTTGTTTTTATCATAATAATAGTACGACTCGTCCGTGAAGACAAAGGCATGACTGACATAAGTATATTCATCATCGTGTCGATAAGGCAATCTCATGATGAGGATATCATACTCATCATGCAAAGTGAACATTGAAGGGTGTTCCTCATTCATGATATCCTTTAAGTGAAATTTATCAAGTTTTGCTGTCATCATTTTTTTTCACCTTTTTGATTGGTTTCACCTCTTTGTTTTGCTTTTTATTGATTTTAATAATGGGCTTTTGAATAAAGAGATTATTGGGGTAAATGACCAAATCGCCCTCTTCATTGGCAATGTGTATTTGAAAGAGTGAAATTTCCACAATTTTTCCTGTGATCGAGTTATCTCCATCAACTATTTTAATGCGCTCCCCTACTCTTGCTGGAAAAGTAAAAAAGATAATGATACTGGAAGTTAAGTTACTTAAAATCGACCATTGAGCAAACAGAGCAATTCCAATGACAGCAAAAATAGAGGAGATAAAAATCAAAATACCATCAAAGTTCATACTCCAAATGGCCGCAGCTAAAAAAAGTGCCACCACAATGACAATGACATTGATCGATTTTGAGATATAAAAAACTCTTTTTGCATTGACTCTTTTTGTATTTCCAATCTTACGCAAAAAATATTTTGAACCACTGAGCATGATAATCGTGGATACCAATAAAACCAATGTTAAAACAATATTTTTTTCCATACCTTCTCTCTTTTTTTATTCAATAATCTCTTCATTATTGAGTTCATGAAACTCACTGTATTCAATCGCATCTTCACTGAAATATTCTATTTTATTTTCAGCCGTTTCGAGGTTTTTAAACTTTGCAATATGAAAAACGGCATCCCCTTCTTGAACAAGCGGAATCTCTGATTTGCCAATGATGATACCATCAAAAACCGAACGTATTTCATACGTGTTATTGTCCAAAGGTTCGTCAATATAAGCAATGATTTCATCTTTTTGTACGGTATCTCCCAAAGCTTTAATCGTACGAATCATGCCACTTTCACTCGCTCGTATCCATTGACTGCTTCGTGTAACTACAGGGATGCGTTGTCGCTTTTTCTCTTGCACTTTAGGCAACATACCGTTTTCTCTTAAAACATTGATGATACCTTTTACCCCGATTCGAATACTGGTTTCATCAAATCGCAATGCTTCCCCTGCTTCATAAAGTAAGATAGGAATACCTCTGTCTTGAGCCACCGCTCTTAAAGAACCATCACGTAACTCTGAGTGCAATACCACAGGTGCTTCAAAGGCTTTGGCCAAATTAAAGGTATATTCATTGTTCAAGTTTGTACGCACTTGTGGTAAGTTTGACTTATGAATGGATGCCGTGTGCAAATCGATTCCCAAATCACACTTGCTGACAATCTCATCAAAAAAAATTTTTGCCACACGACTGGCCAATGAACCACGTGTACTTCCAGGAAAACTTCGATTTAAATCCCGTCGGTCAGGCAAATAGCGTGAAAGCGTCATGATACCATAGACATTGACAATAGGAACAAGAATCAGTGTGCCTTTTAAACGACTTAAAATCTTCAGCTTTCGAATACGTCGAATGATTTCAATACCATTGAGTTCATCTCCATGAATGGCGGCACTGATAAATACGGTGGGGCCATCTTTTTTCCCTCGTATCACACGCACGGGTAAATTTGTTGGTGTATTATACAATTTAGGTAACTCAATATTGAGCGTTTGACGACTTCCTTTTAAAATCTCAACCCCACCAATAATCAATTTAGTCATTACCCCTTATGCTCCAATGTTATCTTTTTTAATTCGTCGTCTTTTTTTCGTTCCATTAGCCGATTTATCAATGGCATTTTTCTCAATGAACTCCATAATTTTTCCTGCAATATCAATCTTTGTTGATGCCTCAATTCCTTCTAAACCAGGAGATGAGTTCACTTCCATGACCAGTGGACCTCTTTTAGATGGGATCATATCCACCCCACAAATACCTAAGCCCATTGCTTTGGCTGCAGCCAATGCCGTGGCTTTCTCTTTTCGATTGAGTTTATAAGCAGAGGCACTGCCTCCTTGGTGTAAATTAGACCTAAAGTCCCCTTCAGCTCCCTGTCGTTTCATGGCACCAACGACTTCACCACCTACAATAAAAGCTCGAATATCTGCTCCTCCTGCTTCTTCAATGTACTCTTGAACCAGTAAATTTACATCCATCCCATAAAAAGCATCCAGAACAGATTTAGCCGCTTTTTCACTGTCAACTAAAACCACTCCAACCCCTTGTGTGCCTTCTAAAATTTTTAGAACCAACGGTGCACCACCACTTAACTCAATGACGTCTTTGGCATTTGATTTATTTGAAGCAAAAACGGTCTTTGGCATATCCACACCATTTTTAGACAAGATTTGAAGGCTTCGCAGTTTATCTCGGCTTCGTTTAATGGCCAAACTTCCTGTAACTGTAAAGACATCCATCATCTCAAAGTGTCGCACCATCGCTGCTCCATAAAACGTTCTACTCGCACCAATTCTTGGAATAATCGCATCAGGTACGGGTAACTCTTTCCCTAAATAGTTGATTTTCAACTCATTTTTCATGATTTCAATACTGCACTTTAAATAGTCAATAACACGAACTTCCCAACCTTTTTCTTCTGCTGCTTCAACCAAACGTTGGGTAGAATACAAACTTTTATTTCTTGATAAAATATAGACTCGCATTATTATCCTTTATATGTTTTTGTTAAATAATCTTGTGAAACATCCACTAAAAATCGTTTACTTAAAAAACGTCTTCCAATGAGCATGGGATATTTCATGTCTGCTCGATTGGTCAAAGAGATCACACTTCTGTATTTTTTGCCGAAAAACTCTACAGTGACTTTAATACTTGGACGCTCTTGCGTCTCTCCGTTTGAACTCTTTACTCGTTTGAGTTTATACAGTGGCATTTTCATCTGTTTTCCATGATACGATGGATGTACTTCATCTAATAGTTTAAAGTGTACAAAGTTTTCATCATCAACAAAAATATCATCACAATGCAATGCATTTGAATCTGCACCCGTATCAATTTTGGCATCAAGGTCTTCAAGTTCCAACTCTAAAATAGAGACAATCTCTCTTCGACCTATAATCTTTTTATCGTTCATAGTGTTCCTCATAAATTAAAGCCATATTATATCCTCTTTTTAACTAAAAAAAGGACTACCTTATTGGTAATGTAATTTTAAAACATGCCCCAAAATAGCTTCTGCCTTCATGTTCAGTGGTTTGATTATATGCTTCAAGTTTTCCACCCATGTTTTTCTCTATGATTTCTTGACTCATGTAAAGTCCAATACCGGTTCCATGATGTTCATCTTTGGTTGTAAAATAGGGATCAAAGATTTTTAAAAGATGCTCTTTGTTTATGCCACCAGCACTGTCGCAAATTGTTATTGTTAAATTTTCATTCTCTTTTTTGGCCGTAACAAACACATATTTGTCTCTGCTTTGTGTAAGCACCAACTGATCTTTGGCATTGTTTAAAATATTAATAATAACTTGTAAAAGTTCATTATGCAAGCCAAAGAGTTTTACACTTTGAATATCTTTAATGACTTGAATGCAGTTATTTTCAAACTGCACTTTAACAAGATTAAAGGTTTTATCCAAAGCATCTTGTATATCAAAATTGGATTCTAATTTATTGGGATTGTAAAAATTTCTAAAATCATCAATTGTTCGAGAAAGATACTGTACCGAATCATTAATCGAATCCATTGATTCATATAAAAATTCATCGCTTAACACATCCAACTCTTTTTGCATTTTAACACCCGTTGAAGCAATGGAGATGACCGAAAGGGGTTGTCTCCATTGATGTGCAATGGCACCCAACATCTCTCCCATAGCAGCCATTTTACTTTGTTGAACTAAGATATTCTCCTTTTTTCTTAACTCAAAATCGGCTTTAACCTTTTCCGTCATATCAAACCGCGTGGCAATAAATTTTACTATCTCTCCATTTTTATTTCGTAAAGGGGAAATCGTGGTATTCAAATAAATATCTTTGCCCTCTTTTGTTATATTATGACTGATTCCTCTCCAGATATCACCATTTAAAATCGTATTCCACAAAGCTTTATGTGCACTTTTTTTAGTTTGAGGTGATTTCATAATACTGTGATTATGCCCTATGAGTTCCTCTTTACTGTAACCAGTGATTTGACAAAAAGCATCATTGGCATACAAAATATTTCCTTCTATGTCTGTAATGGAGACCATATTGGAGTTAAAAATAACATTCTCTAACTCTATTTTCTCTGTTAACGTCTCTTGTAGTATCTCATTTTGTCTCTCATTTTTAAGCAACTCATGTGCCAAGCTTCTTTTAAAACGTTGAAACTTCTCTTTTAAAATTCGGGCCACCATAGATGAAAGTATTAAAACTCCTATTGTCGTTAAAATTAAAAAGAGGAAAACTGTTTGAATATTTTCTAAACTCTTTTTTTCTATCTCTGTTTTTTTAGCAGAAATCAGTTCTTCTAAAGCTTCATTATAAAACCCTGAACCAATCACCCATTGCCAAGGTTCAAATACTTTAATATACGAGGTTTTTTCTGTTTTATAGCCCGTTGAAGGACGTACAACACCGTCATATTTTACAAAGCCTTCGCTCTTTTTTTTCCCTAAATCAATCATCGCTTTCATGAATTTAAAACCATTTTGATCTTTCCAATTTAAGGCATTGGTTCCTATAAAATGAGAATCAAAATGCGTTAACATTGTCCCCGTATAATCCACTACAAATATGTATTCATCTTTGGAACTGTATCGTATTTTAGAGAGTTCTGCCAGATACTTTTCTTGATTGGATTTTACAAAATCATCCATATAATGCCCCGTACCAAACATGATATTATAAGGTTCAAACCGTTTAAAAAAGCCTCTTTTTTTATAAAGGGTATGAGGATCTTCAGGTTTATACCAATCCCAACTGTAGTACGTTTCTTTTTTTGTGTTTAAAATTTCTTCTAAGGCTTCAAACTGTTTGGAGTATTGTTTGATATTGGAACCTTCTGTTTGAGGGAAAGCATCATTTAAATAGATTTTTCCATCCAAACCAAAAATCAAAAAATACCCTTTTTGATCAAAAAAACGAATCCCTCTTAAAGCCTCTATGATGATTTGCAATATCTCATCTTTGGACTTAGTGTTTTGGTATTTGTTGTAGATATTTTCTGCTATAGTATAAGCATCATAAACACGATTTAAAGACTCTTTATTCAGTTCATTTTCTTCATTGTGTACAAATTCTTGAAGTTGTTCATGGATGATATTGACTTTATTATAGAGTTCATGCTTATGATCTTCATAATAGACTTCAGTGACCGTTTCAATCTCTCTTTTAAGTTGTTGTTCTTTGTTCCAAAGTATAAAAGTGATTAAAGTCAACAGAATAATGGTACTAAAAATAGCCGGTCCAACTTGTATCAAACGTACCAGTTGTTTTTCCTCTTTTAGGAACTTCATTGTTTATCCTTCAATACACATACTATAGCAAACAATCTTTTAAATACTACTACTTTCATTTACAACTAAATGACTTGGTTTCTGCCTTGTGCTTTTGCTTTATACAATGCTTTATCTGCTCTTTCTATGACCTCATTTACAGAAAATTCAGCGATATATTCACTCACACCAATACTCACAGTCACATTTTTAATCACTTTAAAAGGATACTCTTCAATCGTTTTTCGAAGTTTCTCAGCCAAAATCATGGCATCCTCTTTTTTTGTTTCAGGGCAAATAATCATAAACTCTTCTCCTCCATATCGTCCTACATAATCGGTACTTCGAATATGATTTTTAAAAGTTTGAGCCACACTATACAACACCTCATCGCCAATAGGATGCCCGTAAGTATCATTGATTTTTTTAAAAAAGTCAATATCAATGAGCATGATGCTTAATGGTTTTTCATATCGAATAGCACGATTAAACTCATGATCAAGTATCTCATCAAGTTTTCTTCGATTATATATTTTCGTTAACTGATCAATCATCGAAAGAGATTCCAGCTCTTTTTTGGCACTGATATCTTCTCCAATGACCATGTACTCTACGATATTACCCTCTTCATCTTTTATAGGAATAATATTTTGTTCCAACCAGTACTCACTGCCATCTTTACGTCGGTTTTTAATCTGACTCTTCCACTGTTCACCTTTTTCAATGGTACTCCATAATTGTGTAAAGAGCTCTTTGGGAGTCTGTTGATGGCGAATAATATTCATTTTTTCACCAATAAGTTCATCTTTTTGATACCCTGAAGCTTTCACAAACGCTTTACTCACAGAAGTTATGATGCTGTCTAATTGTGTTGTTGCTGTAATCACATGGGTATCAATGATTTTTTTAAAACGTTGTAACTCTTTATTAGAGGAGAGCAGCTCTTTTTGAAGTTTAGAAGGCACCAGTGAAGCATACAGTGCCAAGGGAATACTGATGATAATACTTAAAAGCAGTACCCAAAAAGTGGTCTTCAGATTGGTTTTTATCAAACTGCTTTCATACTCTTTTTTAGGTTTCAATACTAAAATTGCTTGATCATTATTCTCTAGCACATCTTCTAAAGGCACCGTATAAAACTCTTTTCCTTTGGTTTGATGTGAGAGTATCTGAGTTGCTGTTGTAGGAAAATCATCATAAAGTGTTCGATTGATACCTTTATATTTTGAAAATGAGTAACGTTCATTGGGATGTAAAATATAATTCCCCTCTTTATCCACGATATAGTGTTCAAAAGAGGCAGATTTATTCAAACTGTTTAAAATCTCTTTAGCCAAAAGATTTAAAATCACCATACCTTTAAATTCATTATATACATACAGTGGCGTTGCAATGCGAATGGTCGGTACATAGGGAACTTGAATTTTTCCGTTTTCAATATTCAAATCAATATTGGAGTACCAAATGGCGTTTTTATGTGTATTTTTAACACTTGTAAAGTAATCTCTTCTGCTTTTATCTTGAAGGTGTTTATCTTCAACCATAAAAGGTTTATCAAAAAGGTTCAAACGATCAACACGTATAACCTCCATTCCCGATTCATCAATATAACGCGCTTGCATAATATATTGATCGGTCATCGCTATGGTCAAAAAGAGATTCTTAACAACCTCTTTTTGACCATCATTTTTATCGGTTATATAATTTTTTAAACTCTCATTGTGTGCCAAGGCCATAAGCAACATATCCATCTTGTATAAAATGGGTTTAAGCGTAATGTTTTTTTTGACCATCGCTACTTCTTGGGCATTTTTATCTATTTGTTCATCAATGCTTTGCATTTGCAGTTCATATCCAATAATAGAACTGCAAACAGTAATCACCAATCCAAAAATCATAAAATATAAAAAGAACATAAACCGAAACTGTTTTGAACTCATCTGATGTTTTCCTTTTGTATAGCTTAGTATACATAAAACACAATTATTCTGACTTTAATTTTTCAATTACAAACCACTTTTCATTTCCTTATCATGTTCGGATATTTTACAATTTTCTTCTAAGAATAATTAAGAAATAATTCGTTTATTTTAATTTTAATAATTACTATCAGAAAGGAAATATTGTGAACATAAGAAATAAAAAAATATTTGGTTTATCTCTTTGTGCAGCCTTCTTAATTCATGGTTCAGTATTCGCAGCTGAAAATGAAAAAGATAAAACATCTCTTGGAACAGTGGATATTGTTAGTTCAAGTGATACTGAATCAACGGGTTCTTATACCATTGATTCAATGAAGAGTGCAACAAGATTAAATCTATCACCTAAACATACCCCTCAGTCTGTAAGCGTTATAACAAATGAACAGATAAAAGACAGAGGGTTAGAATCAATTGCAGATGTAGTCAATAGTGTCACTGGATTATCAGTAAATAGATCAGACAGTGAAAGGCAATCTTTTTCTGCAAGAGGTTTTAATATCGGTAATTACCAAATTGATGGAATTACAACCAGTTGGAATTCTGGATACAGTACAGGGGAATCTCAACAAGACTTAACAATTTACGATAGAGTAGAGATTGTAAGAGGTGCCAATGGTCTGATTAGTGGAGCAGGTGATCCTTCTGCAGCTATTAATTTAATCAAAAAAAGAGCAAACAGTAAAGAGTTAACGGGTAATATAAGTATTGAAGGTGGCAGTTGGAATAAATATAAAGGGAGTGTTGATATCTCTACTCCACTTACACAAGATGGAAAAATCAGAGCAAGATTTGCTGCAAGTTTAGAAGATAAAGAGTCTTTTGAAGACTATTATGAAAAAGAGAAAAAAGTATTTTATGGAATTGTTGAAGCAGATTTAACGGACAATACAAAGCTTTCTATAGGAGCAAGTTATCAAGATAATGACCCAAGAGGTAGCATGTGGGGAGGTTTACCTTCTAAATTTTCAGATGGAACAAAAACCAATTGGGATTCTTCTAAAACAACCGCTCCTAAATGGAGTTATTGGACTTCTGAAAATAAAAACTATTTTATTGAATTAGAACACTATTTTAAAAATGATATTAAAATATATACAGGCTATTCGAAAACAGACAATAATGCAGACCTAAAACTTTCCTATGCTTCTGGAAACTTAGATAAAAATACGGGATTAGGATTATCAGGAAGTGGTTATTTAGGTGATTTTGAAAGAGAACAAGATAATATTGATATTTATGCTTCTATTCCATTTGAACTTGCAGGACAAGAGCATGAAGTTTTAGCCGGTGTGTTATATAACAAACAAAAGGCTAAAGCATATTCAGCCAGTGCGTCTGTTGGTTCTTTAGGGAATTTCTTTGAATGGGATGGAAATATTGATGAACCAAACTTTGGAAAAAAAGATTTAAACCTAGACTCAGAGACTAAACAAATAGGCGCATACTTAGCAGGTAGATTTTCACTTGGTGATAGTGTAAAGTTAATTACAGGTGCAAGGATTACAAATTATGAAAAAGAAGAACGTGTAACTAATTTAAGTTATGAACATGACAATATTGTTACTCCATATATTGGATTGGTCTATGATATAACCGATGATTACTCAATTTATGCAAGTTATACTGATATTTTTAAACCTCAAGATGAAAGAGATTCAAGCGGAAGTTTCTTAGATCCAATCGAAGGAAAAAGTTATGAAACGGGAATAAAAGCAGAGTTTTTTGATGACAAGTTAGATGCAAGTTTTTCAGTATTTAGAATTGAACAAGATAAGTTAGCACAAAATGATCCAACAGGAGCCTTTGTTCCAGGAACAACATCTGTTGCAAGTGTGGCAGCTGAAGGAACGACAAGTAGAGGTTTTGAAATAGAAATCAATGGAGAAATTACAGAAAATTGGAGTCTTAGTGCAGGATATGCACAATTTATTGCAAGGGATGCTGATAAAAATGATGTCAATCAAAATCAAGCAAGAAAAACATTTAAACTATTTACAAAATATGATCTTGAAAAATTAAGTTTAGGAGCTGGGTTAAATTGGCAAACTGCAACTGAAAACAGTGGAGTATATCAAGAGGCTTATACGATTGTGGATGCAATGGCAAAATATAGATTTACAAAAAATCTATCCGCACAATTAAATATCGATAATGTTTTTGATGAAGAGTATTATTCAAATGTAGGTTTTTATAGTCAAGTGGCTATTGGGGCACCTAGAAGTGCCATACTTTCTTTAAAATACGCTTTCTAAATATTAAGAGAGGAGGAACTTCTCTCTTGGTATTTTAAGAAGTTTAGCCGTTAAAAACATGATACTTTTTTTCATATCTGGTTTCCTTTATAAAAATGTGGCATAAGAACTAAAAAGATTATGAACTTAAAGCAGGCACGAAGCCTACTTTTTAGAAAGTATATTTAAATCCTAGACCTACAATTCGTCCTTTTGATGGTGCACCATATTTTACAGAAGTTGCATTATCATAAAATCCATATAAATCATAATATTCATCAAAAATATTTTTACCATAAATATAAATTTCTTTATCTCCTGAAATTAAACCAACATGCATATCAACTTTACTATAGGCATCTAAATCATAATGATTTTGTACATCAGCAGCTCTTTTTGACATATATGTATAGTCTAATCTGGTATTTAATTTACTACTAGCATTTAATATGTTTATATTTGGTAATGCTTTTTTATATGCTAAAGAGATAGTACCCTGAACTTTAGGAGTATCTGGAACCTCATTTCCTGAATCAACAGGACCACCCAAAGAATTATTGACATAATCTCTAATCGTTGCTTCTGTATAAGCAAAATTTCCTGCAAGATTAAAATTTTCAGTTACCAACCAATTTAGAGCTAATTCATACCCTATACTTTTGGTATCAGCATTGACAACAAAAGAGGAAACACCTGTACTATCAATCATATAATTATCTTTTACACTGGTATAAAAAATTGAACTGTTTATTCTTAATCTATGATTTAAAAGTTCTGATTTTATACCAACTTCAGCTGAGTAAATACTTCCTGCTTTAAATTTTGCATCTCCTTTATTTTCTCCATAATCTTGAAATCCTCCTGGGTTATACCCTTTTGAAACAGTTGCATAGAGATTTGAGTCTTCATCTAAAGCGTAAGTTACTCCCAGACGACCCGTCGTAAAGCTATCGTTAAGCTCATCATGATCTTGAACACTGTTAAAATTTTGAGTATAAGTAGCCTTATATTTTTTATAATCCCACGTTTGTCTAATGCCACCTGTAATTTTCCATTTCTCATTTATTGGAATTGTAGTTTCTGCATAAACTCCATATCTTTTAGTATCAAAATCCCTAAATTGGTGATTTCCTGGATATACTACAAAATTAGCTCCTCCCATACGAGAGTGATTATATGTTCTGTCAGAATCTAAAAAACTGGCTCCTACTACCCAAAAAATATCAGCTCCTGGCAAAGAAGAGAGTCTTAAATCTTGAGTAAATACTTTATCTGATGATTCTTGTTCTCTCCAATACTCATTAGAAGAACCCATCATTGCTTGATAAACAAGACGATCAAAAACGACAGGTGAAATATTATAAACATCAGAATAAGAAGAGATAGATGTTAATTGACTATTATTAAAAATGTGTTTTATTTGAAGAGACTGTTTGTCTAGCTCTTTATAGCTATTATCATAAATACCTGGGGTCAGATCCATCTTAGGGTCATCATTATAAGGTTGTAAAACGATGTTTTCTCCCATATGCTCACTCTTTTGATGTTCTATGGTTAATAAAGCTGATGTATCATCAGAAATATCCCAGAGTAAACCTCCTCTAACACCTAAAAGGTTTGGTTGTGAAACGGGTTCTCCTGTTTGAATATTTGTAATGGGATATTCATATGATGATTGATGTACTGCAATACGGGTACTTAAAGATTCAGTTAACGATCCTCCTATTGCTAAATCTACTTTATGTTCCTCTTCTGCAAATTCACTTTGAAAATAGCCTTCAGTATATTGAGTAGGTTTTTTTGTTGTAATATTGATTGCTCCTGCACCACCTAACCCTCCAAAAAGTGTTCCTTGTGAACCTTTTAATATTTCTATTTGTTCTATATCAAAAGTAGCTAATGACAAATGCCTAGAGCTTATAGGTGAGCCATCCATATTAACAGCGACAGAAGCATCATCCATACTAAGTGGATATAGTGCTCCTACACCACGAATAGATACACTTGAAACATTTGCTCCACCTGAAGTGTTGATACTTACACCTGGTGTTGTTCGCAATATCTCTTCTGTACTGAAAAAACCTTTTTCTCTGATCTCTTTTCCATCTATTACAAAAATTCCAAAAGGTAGTTCTTGTGCATCTTCGGTTTCTTTTCTCGCATTTATTGTGATAGATGGTAGACTGACTGTATCTTTCGTATCCTCTTTTAGCTCTTCAGAATATAAATATTGACTTGCCATAAGAGATATTATTGATAGTTTTAATATCTTTTTTATATTCATTCTTGTCTCCTTAATGAAAAATTAAGATGAATTATAATTTAATTGAAAACAGTTATCAATATTAATATTTTCTTTTAGGGATTAATATTTTTGTTAAAGGTATTTAATGGGTACATATATAAGCACAAGTCAATTATGGGATAGAATAGAAAAAGAATTTTCTCCTTATGAAAAAAGAAATAGCGGAAGTATTATTTTGGAAGAAGATTTTGGAAATATGAGTTTGAATTTTTTTAATACAGGTTCAGGAATAAATTATTCTTCTTGTGTTGCAACTTTTCACGAAGATACTATTTTAGAAGGACAATACAATAAAAATATTTCTTATTTGATTTTTAATACAAGTACAAATATTAAAATGGAATCTAATAATTATTCAAGTAGTTTAGATTTAAACACAAATACATATTATAAAGGGCAAAGATTTAATGGTTTAAAAGAAAAAGCATTATATCAAAAAAATAAAAAATATATTTTTCATTATTTAGTTTTTGAGGATAACTTATTAGAATCTCTTATTAAAGATGAAAATAAATTATCTTTAAATTTAAGTAACCAAATTTTATTACAGCAAAATATTTTATTAAAAGAACTTAGTGAAATTACATTAATAGAAGAGAACATTAGAGACTTGTATTATGAATCAAAAATATTAGAACTAACATATAATACTATCAATAATCTAAATGAATCTTCATCTAAGAGTTTACACTTTTTAAATAAAAAGGATATAGAGGCTTTACATAAAGCAAAAGAGATACTTTTTGAAAACATTAACAATCCTCCTTCATTAAAAGAATTAGCACATAAATCAGCTATAAATGAATTCAAATTAAAAAAAGGTTTCAAGCAACTTTTTGGCAATACGGTTTATGGACTTTTACAAGAGTATAGACTGAATAAAGCAAAAAAACTTTTAGAAACAGATGATATAAATATATCCGAGGCTGCTTATTTAGTAGGGTATAAAAATATAAGTCATTTTAGTACTGTATTTAAAAAACATTTTGGGTATTCTCCCATTAATATTAGGAAAAAACAAAAAAGATATTATTTATAAAACACCATCATTTTGACTTTAATTTTTCAATTTCAAACCATTTTTCATTCACTTCTTGATGCCCCAATGCAATGGAGGGTTTTTTATTGCTTTGCCATAAAGCTTCTTGTGGTTTAGGACAAGCTCGTACGCACTCTCCACAATAGATACACAACCAAGGATTGTACTCATATGTAAGCGATTTTTTATTGTGCTCGTTACTGGTTGGATGGTTTGTGGGAACAAAAAGAATCGCATTGGGTGGGCATGCTTTTTCACACTTTAAACAGTAAATACAGTGCTCTTCCCCATACTCAATTAAACCTCGAGAGTTCTTTATTTTTTCAAGCGGTTCTTTGGGGTAGTTCACCGTTTGAGGTTTTCTAAAAAGGTTTAAAAATCGTTCAAAAAACCAACGCATTATTTACTTCGCCGTACACGATAAACAAGGATCAAAAGAGGCCAATATCGCAGGAGCATCTGCATACACTTCCTCTTTAAATACTTCCATAAATGCTGGAATACATGAAAAGGTCGGTGTCTTAATACGCACACGCTCTAACATCGGTTTGGCATTGCCTTTGACATAATACATCAACTCTCCACGAGGTGCTTCCAAACGTACCAAACTCTCCCCATTGGGTTTGCCTTTGACTTTTTGTTGAATCTCTCCTTGAGGTAAGCCCTCAAAAATATTCTCACACATAGCAATGGAGTTTAAAATCTCTTTGAGTCGTACTTGGTTTCTTGCAAACACATCCCCTGTGTGTTCAAGTACCATCTCATACCCTATTTTATCATACGGTAAACGACTTGTCTCTGCTCGCACATCAGTAGCCAATCCGCTTGCACGAGCTAAGGGACCAATGGCATTATAACTCATTGCTTCATCCAACGTTAATACACCTACGCCTTTATACTTTAAAGACAATGACCAGTTGTTTTGAAACTCATGAATATAAAGTAGAATCTCCTCTTTTAATGCAGCTAAAATCTCTAAACCTCGTTTTTGTATTTCAGGAGTAATATCTCTGTTCACTCCTCCAATAGAGATATAATCAAACTGTATTCGGTTTCCACTGATGAGCTCTTGAAGTGTCATAATGGGTTCTCGTTTGGCCATGATATCCATAAACATTGCTTCAAAACCTGCATTTTCACACACATGTGCAAGACACAGCATATGAGAATGAATTCTGTCCAATTCAATCATCAAGGTTCGTAAGTATTGAATCTTATCATTAAGTTCTACTTCAAGCATCTCCTCAATGGTTTGAGTATACGCCAAAGAGTGCGTAATGGCACACAAACCACACACACGTGCAACCACATAGGGTATGGCATCAAATTTAAACTTGCTTACGCACGCTTGTTCGACTCCTCTGTGTACAAACCCTACATCACTGCTCACTTCTTTAATGCGTTCATTTTCACACTCAAAACGAAACTTCACAGGTTCAACTAAAGCAATGTGTTGCGAACCTAAAGGGATTTGAATATTTTTTTTCATAGCCCATATCCTACTCGTAAAGGTGCTTTCACGCTGTCCTCATCCAAATAAAGACCTGCTTGTGTATCTTCCACTTTCACTCCAAACATATCTACAATCTCTCGTTGAGAAATCACAGCAGATGGAATAAGGGAAGTAATACTGGGAATGGTTTGATTGGGGTTGATGAGTGCATAAAACAGCGTGATATGCTCTTTTTCATAATAGTGTGAAAATATCCACTGTACTTCAATCGTATCTTCATCGACACTCAATGCATTTAAGGTTAAAAAAGAGTGTTTTGTTTTATCATAAAAACGCTCTATCATACTAAAAAGTTCATCTAATTCAACAGCTATTTTATTCATCTTTATCCTTCAAACTCTTTGCCACATTACTTACACAAAAACGTCCTTGTTCAAAAACAGGTTGTCGGTACAATTTTTTCGCACTTTGCAGTTGTTGATTTTTGTGTTCAAAGATATCAACGGCTTGAATAACTGCATCCATAATCAACTCTGGACTGCTCGCACACCCGGGCGTATACACATCCACGGGAATATATCTGTCAATCCCATCTTCAACGTTGTACATACTTCTAAATATCCCACCCGTGCACGCACAACTTCCAACTGCAATCACCACTTTGGGTTCAGGTATTTGGGTATAGAGTTGTATCAAACGCTCTCTTGAACGATAGGTCACAGGTCCAGTGACTAAAAAAATATCAGCTTGTTTAGGGTTACCACAATTTATCACTCCAAAGCGTTCTAAATCATATTTGGGAGAGAGACATGCGAGTATTTCTATATCGCACCCATTACAACTGCCTGCATTGTAGTGCAATATCCAAGGGGATTTTTTCTTAAACCATTTAAAACTAAACAAAATAGAGTCCTACAATATTCATAATACTTAAAATCAGACCAAATCCCAACACCATTTTCATCAAATCTTGTATTTTAACTCTGGCAGTACTGTTATCCACTAAGTTTACCATTAAAAAAACAGTGGCTACTAACAGGAGAGCCAAGCTCAAAGAGTTACCCGCAAAAAGTGCCACCAATAAATAAACAAAAACATACTCCAAACATTTGGCCATGTATAAAAATTCAAACATCCAACTGCTGTACTCAATCTCCACACCACCCACAATCTCTTGGTGTGCAGAAGTTGCATCAAAAGGTGATTTTTTTAGCTTAACGGGGATGATTAAAGCCAAAGACAAAAAGAGCAACAACAACTGAGGCAAACTGCTTGAAAACGTTCGAATCATCGAGATATTAAAACTGCCTGTATACAAATACAAACCTACAGCCATTAAAATGAGTATGGGTTCATAGGCTAACAGTGCTAAAAGCTCTCGATTTGCACCCATATGAGAGTAGGCACTTCGTACACTGAAACCCGCCATGATTAAAAAAATAGTGGCCAACAGATGTAAAAAGATACTATATAAAAGATTGTCACCTAAAATAATAAAGGCCACCACCATCCACAAAGTGATAAAGTGTAGTAAAGCGAACAAAGCATGTGGTGCATGAATCAAATACAAGCGTTTTTGCATCAATTTAAACATGTCATAAAAAGGTTGCAATAAAGGTGGTCCCATTCTGTTTTGCATGCGTGCTTTGACAATGCGTTCAAAACCATAAAGCAACGCTCCTATGATGGGTGCTAAAAGTATGAAAACAGACTCTATCATGCAAAGACTCCAAACACCAAAGTAATGAGTATCAAACCAATGGCAATGGCACTTAAAAGTTGAGTAATGTTATTTGATATCTCAAATGAATAACACCCTACAACAAAACTCTCTCTTTCTGCACAATTATACTCTCCCACATACGTTGCTTTTTTAAACTTCATCACCAGCAACAAAAGAGGCACTAAAAGAAGCAAACTTAATGGCAACCACATCTGTATTTGACTTAAAAATTGCAGTTTCAGAACCAAAAACATGCTGGCAAACAACATCAATGCAAGCAATAATGAAGGCAAAGTAAACAACAGAGGTATTTTTTTTGACTCGTTATGTGTAAAGGCTTTTTGTAGAAATGCTTTGCTCATAAGTTTGAAATAAAGAAGTGTCAATACCACACTGCCCAAAAGAATAAAGAGCAACACAACCAAATAACTCATGTGTTCAAACATCAATGCAGCCAAAGACTCAATGGCCATAAATTTTCCTAAAAATGCTGCAAATGGAGGCAGGGTTAAAGAGGCAAATCCCAATACCATATAGAAAAGTACCATCGGTGTTTTGGTCGCCATTTCATCAAACTCATTGATATCTTTTATGCCATTGATTTTTTCTAAAACCCCTGCTTGTAAAAAAAGCAATGCTTTAGCAATACTGTGAAAGAGCATCAACCACAATGCCGCCTCTTTAGCCTCCTCAGAATCCAAACTGGCCAACGACATCATCAGTGCTAAAAGAGCAATCGTGGAGAGACCCAAAATCTCTTTAAAAACCGTTTTACTCAAGGCCAAAACAGAAGCAGCAAAAAAAACAAATGCCCCAAACAGTGCCACACTCATACTGATTTCATAGGTAAAAACCACTGAGAGTTTTAAGATAAAAAATGGAGCGATTTTCACCATCGTTGCACTGTGTAAAAGAGCACTCACTGGTGTGGGCGCGACCATGGCACCTAAAAGCCAACTGTGAAAGGGCAAAGATGCTGCTTTGACATACGCTGCACACACCAACAGTGCGATAGGAAGTAACATGGAAGGTTCCACTTGCACAAACAGTTCATTGAAAAAATGTGTTTCATAATAATACAACGCACTCAACAATGAAAATAGAATCGCAATACCGCCCACTTGGTTCATCCACAATGCTCGTAATGCGTTGGCTTTGCTCACACTGTCTTGCCGAAATTGAATCAATAAGTATGAACACAGTGTGGTGAGTTCAAAACATAAAAAAAGCAGTTCCAAAGAGTTGCACACCACCAACAGATTCATCACAGCGATAAAAAACAGAAGTAACGCGATGAAATACCCTTTTCTTTTTGGACTGCATTTTTCTCTTTTGATATACTCTAAAGCAAACAGAGTAATCAAGCCCCCTACAATATTAATAATAAGAAACATCACTGCACTTAAATCATCCATAATGATATCAATACCATGATTTGAGGGCATCAATAAAACAAAGGAGTATAAAATCAATTGAATGATTGCCAATATCATCGTGGGCATGTGCAAATGCCGTACCCCTTCAACCAAAAAAAAGAGTAAAACCAATACATCTAAAATACGGAAAAACTGATGCATCAAAGTAGAGAAAGAGAGTGCCACAATATCTGCATTTAAATAAATATCAATGGACAAAAAGGTGACCACAATCACGCATAATATTACCACAACATTTCGCCATAAGTGATTAAAAACAAACGCACAAAGAGCCGTTAAAAGAGGCAATCCTAAAAGAAGTATCATGGTTTTAGCCTGTTGTTAATTTATAGTGTGCCATGCTGTTTCCTTGGCAATCAATCACATGTACCGCACACGCCAAACAGGGATCAAAAGAGTGTAATACACGTAATACTTCTAACGGTTGATTCACATCGTGCAATTGTAATCCTACGAGTGCCTCTTCATAAGCTGCTCTTTTATCATCCCCATTTTTAGGACTGGCATTCCACGTCGTAGGGGCAATGACTTGATAGTTTTGAATGCGTTGATTTTTGATTTGAACGTGATGCATCAGCATGCCACGAGGTACTTCTAAAAAAGTCGTTCCAGCTGTTTGTGAATACACATCCATATCATATGCTTGCCATGTTTGAGTATCATAATACTTCACATTTTGAATCAAATTAGAGATGAGTTTAAAAATATATTCACAAATGATTTGTGTCTCAATCGCTCGGGCACAGTTTCTTCCCACACTGCTGCTTAAATCCATTAACTCTAACTGGCATGCTTCTAAAAACTCATGGGTAAAATGCGTTATGGTTTCATTGCCTTTGGCATAACCTATAAAAACTCTCGCCAGTGGTCCCGTCTCCATTGTCTGGCCACCATAACGTGGTGCTTTTACCCAAGAGTATTTGTCATTATGATATGTGGTTTTTAAAGAGCCATCAGGGTTTAAATCGGTGTACTCTACCTGATTGGGATTTTCATTGTTGTACCATGCTTGTTTGACCTCTTCACTGATTTTTGAAGCATCAAAGACTTCAATGTTATCAAAATCGTGTGCGTAGATGACACCTGAACTAAAGAGTTGTGTCTGCTCATCAATGTCATAACCACCCGCACTTAGAAAGTTGCCATTGGCTCTGCCTTCCCCTCTTTTCATCTGCTTTTTATAGACTTTGGCCAAAAGTTTCATATCAGGAATATAGGCTCGATTGACAAAATCACTCGCCTCTTTCATGATAAACAAAAAGTCATTGAGTCGTTGAGGATTTAACATATCTGCAACGCTCGTGACTCCACCTACAACCAAACTTTGAGGATGAGGCGTCTTCCCACCAAAAATAGCAATGGCTTTAGAAATCTTCACTTGAAATTTCAAGGCTTCAAAATAGTGCGAAAGCAATAAAAGGTTTTGTTCGCTTGAAAGTCTGTACGCTTTGTGTCCCCAGTAACCATTACTAAAGGGTCCCAACCGCCCCGCTTGTACAAAATTCTCAACACGTTGCAATACCGCTTCATAATGAGTGTGTGAGTTTCTAAAAGGTCGGTTACAATACAAGTGTGCCTCTTTGCTGGTCTGTTTTGCATTGGCCTGTAAAGCACGGGTCACATCCACATAATCCAACAGATGCAATTGGTAAAAATGCACCACATGGTCTTGAATAAAAAGAGCCATGCTCATAAGATCACGTATTAAACTGGCATTTTTAGGCGTTTTTATCTCATAGGCATTTTCAACAGCTTGAATGGAACCTCTAAAGTGTGAATTGGTACACACTCCACAAATTCTTCCTGCAAGTAATCCTGCATCTCTTGGGTCTCTGTTTTTTAAAATCAGTTCAATACCACGAAAGAGTTGTCCACTCACATACGCTTCTTGGACAATGCCTTTTTCATTGACCTGTATTTCTGCTCGTAAATGCCCTTCAATTCTTGTAATAGGATCAATGACTATTTTCTTCATGCTTCTTGTCCCTCTTGTATGGGTCGTTCATTGGCAAACTTATCAAAAAACCCTTTTTCAGTACATCCCATGCATCCATGTCCTGCTTGAACAGGCCAACTGGTACCTTGGTTAAACTTCATGGTAGGACAATTCACATGGGCATATGGCCCTTTGCATCCCATCTCAAACAAGCACCACCCTTTTTTAGCCCCTTCATCGCCCCATTGTTTGACAAACTCTCCCAACTCATAATGCCCTCGTCGTTCACAATTGTCATGCACTCTTCCCTCATACGCCCACAAAGGTCGATTAAACTCATCAAGCTTAGGAAGCTCTTCAAACATCAAATATGAAAGCAGGGTTCCTACAATGTTCACAGGATTCGTTGGGCACCCCGTGATATTAATCACATCCTCTCTGTGAAGTGCTTGTGCAACGCCTACGGCATTGGTGGGATTGGGACTTGCAGCTACGACTCCACCATCAAATGCACAACTTCCTACAGCTAAAATCAGTGCTGCATCTTTGGCACATCGTTGCAACAACGCTAAACCTGTCTCCCCATTAGGTCCTATTCGAAGATACTTTCCATCCAAACCTAAAGGAATGGCCCCTTCTACAATAAGTACATACTCATTTTTAAATTGATGAATCACCTCTTCTAAAACCGTTTCACTTTGATTACCACTGGCACTCATAAGCAGTTCGTGATAATCCAAAGAGATATAGTCAAAAATCAAATCCTCCAAAGTGGGATTGGTGGTTTTAATAAACGCTTCACTGTTACCACTGCAATCAGAGAGTTCCAACCAAATAATGGGTACTTTATTGAGTGTTTTAACACTCTGTTTGACCAACGGTTCAAACGCAGGATGCAGTTGCATGTTGGCTGTGACCATTGAAACCCAACTGTTCAGTTCATCTTGTGCGACATCCACCATTTTCATTGCGGCGTCTAAATTGGATTCATCCAATTGGTTTAAAGGATGCAGTCGTTTAAATTTATTGAGTCTTTGTTCAACCTCTTTAAGCTCTTTTTCTTGTTTGATTTGTTGAGCTGTTTTTCGTGGCATAAGAGGATCAATGAGTTCTTGCGAAGATGCAATCACATCTTCAATCATCGTTTTACAACGACCACACACTCTTCCAGCAGAGCTGAACTCTTTAAAGGTTTCAAAACCATCCACACCTGTTTGCACCACCAAATCCACCAAATCTTGATAATAGAGATGTTCACACGAGCAAATCAAACGTCCACGCTCGCCTATGAGTCGATTGTCATACACATAATTCAAATCCAAACTGCTGTTTGAATCCATCATATTTTCTAAATATGCGATGTCCACATTGGAATTGATACCAATAAATCGTACGAGCTGTTTACCTTTTAGAAAGTATTCATCCACTCGATTGTGCTCTTTTGAATGAATAACCACTTTTTCAAATGGCGATTCAAAGTCTGCACTGCACACTTCTACTAAATCAAACTCACCCACTTTTAACATATCTGTAGATACACCTAAACTAAAAGGTTCACACTCTTTATCAAGCATATGTTGCACTGCAATTTGAGCTTGTTGGGTACACTGTTTCACATGTCCTGCAATATAGTCATACTCTTTAACTTGTGCACACTCTCCAATGGCGTAAATATCTTGATGACTGCTTTGCATAAAAGCATTAACAACAATGCCTTTTTCAACTTCTACAAACGGTTTAAAGCTCTCTACAGCAGGAGAAATTCCAATACCAAACACCACAAAAGGGTTGTTTATTTTGATTCTTTTAGTTTCAATGGCTTTAATGGTTTGTGACTCAATATCATAATTGATGATTTCATCATCATAGAGTATTCGTACACGCGGGTCTTGCAAAAAGCTTTTTTCAATGATGGTTTGTGCTTCTTTACTTAACTCTTTGCTGTAGAGATGATGCGCTCGCACTAAAAGAGTAATAGCTTTAATCTCTTGCATATCTTTTAGAGTCTCTAAAAGCTCTAAAGCAATGGATCCACTTCCCACAATCACCACTTCTTGTTCTTTTGTGTGTTCTCTTATAAGTTGTGCATCAGATGCACTTCGAAAGACAGCACAATTTTTATGTTGTGTTACATCAATTAATGAAAGAGGAGTGGAACCTGTGGCAAGAATGAGTTTGTCATAATGGATGGTTTGTTCGTTACTGCTGATGGTATTGTTTTTAGTATCAATATTCGTAACGACTTGATTTAAAAGAAGTTTGACTTCATGATGTAAAGACAAAGCAATATTGTCTAAAGTAGATTTGTGATTGATAAGACGACACAGATGTATACGATCATAAGGAACATACGCTTCATTACTCAATAGTGTAATTTCATGTGAGGAGTCAAGTGCTTTGATATGATTAGCAGCGTATACTGCTGCGATTCCTCCACCAATGATAACAATATGCATATAACCTCTTTTTCATTTGATTGATACTTGAATAAAAGAATTTCAAAACGATATGAAACCTATCATACCATCTTTCACTTTCTAGTTATGTTAAAATAGTGTCAAGATACTATTTATCGCTTAAATGTAAGGTTAACTTTTTAAGAATTTTTTTCAAATCTTCTTGCTCTTTATGGCTTAAAATATCGAACATTGGTTTTCGTGTTTGCAACACCTCTTGCAATGAATCTTCAACTAACTCTTCACCTTGTTTCTCAATTTTAACGAGTGTACTACGTTTATCTTTGGCACAAGGCACCCGACTGATTAGACCTGAAGCTTCAAGCTTTTTAAGCACTTTTGTCATTCCACCTGAAGAGAATACAGTTGCAGCATAAAGCTCTGTTGGAGAGAGTACTTTGCCATTAAAATAAAGTGCTGCTAACACATCCAATTCAGAGTGAATCATATTGAACTTGGTTTTTAGAAGATGCTCCGTTTCATTGAACATATTTTTATAAATCAGTGTCAAAGGAAGGGTGAAATTTGCTACTTCATACCCTTTAAGTTTGCCCGTGCGTTCGAAAAAGTGTTCTAAGTAATGTTTATCCATAAGAGAAGTATAACAAAAATAAAGTTAAAATAATATATCTTTCTAGTAAGACAATTTTAAGAGAAACTTTGTTATCTTTCCAGCAAGATAAAGGAGCGCAATTGAAAAAAATATATTTTATTTTTTTAACTCCCCTTTTTATGTGGGGGCATACATTAAACGAATTATTGGATTTATCACTGCAAAATAGAATGGTAAACGCTTACCAATACAACTTAGAAGCTTTGCAATATGAATATAAAGGAGTCAAAAGCAGTTACTACCCAAGTGTGGATGTAGGTGCCAGTTACTCATCAACCAATAAAGAGACGGCTTCAGTACCTGACAAAGGTTCTCAAGCATATGGGAAAGTGAGCTTGACACTTTTTGATGGAGGAAAAAGAGAGAATACCTTTTTTAAATATCAAAGTGACATCAAGAGTTCAGAACAGACTTTAAATTCCGTCAAAAACCAAATTGCCTTGGATGTGGTAACATACTACTACAACTATCTCTCCTTGTTAGCTCAACAAGAGGCCAAACAAAAAGAGATTGAACAACTTCAAGCACAATACAAACGACTGGAAAAATTCTTTGAAGTAGGCAGTACAACAGAAGATGAACTGCAAAAAATTATTTCACGTGTGCAAAGTTCCAATGTTGACCTACATGAAATTGAGTTACAACTTGAAACCATCACACATAATTTGGAGTATATTACAGGTCAACCTGTTAAGATTGAAGCCGGAGCCGTTTTAGAAGCACCTAAGAACAATCTCACAATGAATCGTGCGGATATCAAAGCGTTGGAGTATGATGTAGAAGCATCAGACAATGCTGCAGATATTGAAAAAGGGGATTATTTCCCAACGATCACTCTTAATGACACCTACACATACTATGATTTGAAGTATGAAAACAGTGCTTATGAGAGCTCTATAGATGAACAAAATGTTTTTTCAGTTAACTTAACATGGAACATCTTCTCATTTGGTGAAACAATGAATAAAACAGAATCCAAATACAAAAAATATTTGAGTCTGAAATCTCAATATGAGTATGAAAAGAACAGAGCAAATGTTGATTTACAGCTGGCAAATCGAGCATATGAAATTGCAAAAATGAAAATTAAATCGGCTCAAGCAGGTTTAGAAGCTGCTCAAACGGCTTATGAAGTGATTAAATCAAAATTCCAAAATGGATTAATTGATAATGTAGCTTATTTAGAAGCATTAACAGAGAAGTATGACGCTATTAGTACTTTAAAAGCTGCCAAGTATGATTTAGAAGTAAAAAAAGCAACCATTTTTTATCACAGTGGAGAAAATTTAAAGGATTATGTACAATGATAACACAGAAGAAGTGCCTTTTAGTAGGTTCAAAATTATTAATTACAACCACACTTATTTTAGGGTTCACTGCATGCAGCGATGAACAAAAAAAACCGCAAAATGCAACAGCACAAAATGCTGGACTGCCTGTACAGGTTTTCAGTGTCAAAAATGAAAAGGTGACAACAACAAAAAGTTACCCAGCTTTAATCAAACCTTTTGAAGAAGCAGATGTGAATGCCCGAGTGCAAGGTATCTTAAAGAAAAAACATTTTAAAGAGGGTGAATTCGTTCACAAAGGCCAACTGCTTTATACCATTGAGCAAGATACATACAAAGCCAATTTAGACCAAGCACAAGCCAATTATAACAAAGCCAATAAAGATTATAAAAGAGCCCAAGCCCTTTTAGAGAGTAAAGCCATCAGTGTACAAGATTATGATGCGTATGTTTATACCTATGAAGATGCCAAAGCGAAACTCACTCAAGCAAAAATTGAGTACGGGTATACCACTGTCACCTCTCCTATTGATGGAATTGCAGGTATTAAAAAGAGTGATATTGGAGATTTAGTTGGAAGCAATGATGATAATTCTCTGCTTATAACCATTACAGCCATTGATCCTGTGCATGTTGAATTTTCATTGACTAAAGATGATATTTCAAGCTTTTTATCTCAAATTCGAGCAGGGAAAAGTGAAATTGCTATTGAAAATGGTGGTCACAAAGTGACAGGTGGAATGATTGATTATATTGCTCCAAAACTGGATTCTCAAACGGATACCTTACTTTTAAGAGCAAAGTTTGAAAACACAAATAATGAACTGATTGTAGGGAATTTCACGAAAGTAGAGATCTCCAATCTCTCTTTAGGCGATGTTTTTGTAGTTCCTGAAAATGCGGTTTTAAAAACAGCCCAAGCAAATATTGTGTATGTGATTGATGCCAACGGTATTGCCAAAGTACGACCTGTCCTCACCGGTGATTTAGTTACGAAAGGTATAGTAATCAAAGATGGTATCAAAGCCAATGAACAAATTGTTATAAGTAACCTTGCAAAACTCAGACCTGACACAAAAGTTCAAATAGTCAATAAAGCGAAACAGCTATGATATCTTCATTTTTTATTAAAAGACCTGTTTTTGCAGGAGTTTTATCGATTGTTATCTTTTTAACGGGGCTGATTGCCATGTTCAATCTTCCCATTGAACAGTATCCAAGAGTATTGCCTCCACAAATTATTGTAAGTGCCTCTTACCCAGGAGCAAGTGCCGATACGATTGCTAAGACTGTTGCAGCACCCCTTGAAGAACAAATCAATGGTGCTAAAAACATGCTTTACATGAACTCAGTTGCAGAAGACAGTGGACGATTAAGTATCAACATCTTCTTTGAAGTAGGAACCGACCCTGATTCAGCGAAGATTGATGTCAATAACCGTGTTCAAGCAGCGTTGGCAAAAATGCCTGAACAAGTCCAACGATTGGGTGTTGTGGTAGGGGAGAGAAGTCCAAGTATTTTGCAGTTTATTATGCTTCAATCACCCAACAATACCTATGACAGCATCTATTTATCAAACTATGCCTTACTCAATATGGTTGAGTCATTAAAACGTGTAAAAGGTGTCGGGGATGCTCGAATTTTTGGTGCTAAAGATTATTCTATTCGAATTTGGATGGACCCGTTAAAACTCTCTAAATATGAATTAGCTACGACGGATGTTATCACAGCGATTCAAGAGCAAAATAACCAATACGCTGCAGGTAAAATTGCAGCTGAACCCATTGCTAATAAGCAAATGTATACGTATACCATTCAAACACCTAAACGACTCGAAGACCCTAAACAGTTTGGTGATATTGTCATTCGAGCCAATGAAGATGGAAGTAGCCTAAAACTCAAAGACATTGCCAATATCGACTTAGGAGCAGGTGATTACAGTATGCAAACACGACTGAATAACGCAGCATCTATTCCCATTGGTATTTTTTTACAAAGTGGTGCGAATGCACTAGATACCGCCAATGCCATTTCAGAAGCTTTAAAGGAAGCACAAAAAAACTTCCCTGAAGATATGACATACAGTATTCCATACGACAGTACAAAGTTTATTTCAGCGTCCATTGAAGAAGTGGTTAAAACATTCGTTGAAGCCTTGATTTTAGTAATTTTAATCATCTTCTTGTTTTTACAAAGTTGGCGAGCAACCATTATCCCATTTATTGCTGTACCAATATCAATTGTGGGTGCCTTTGCAGGTATGTATGCCTTAGGATTCAGTATCAACTTACTGACGCTGTTTGGTCTGGTTCTGGCCATTGGAATCGTTGTAGATGATGCCATTATTGTTATTGAGAACATCGAACGTCACATGGAAGAGGGGCACAAACCCAAAGAAGCAGCCTTTATTGCCATGCGTGAAGTTACAGGTGCCTTAATTGCAATTATCTTAGTTCTTGGAGCCATTTTCATTCCGGTTGCTTTTATGGGAGGTCTCTCTGGTGAGATGTATCGACAGTTTGCTATTACCATTGTTATCTCTGTGTTGATTTCAGGATTTGTAGCATTAACACTGACCCCGGCTCTTTGTGTAAAGATTTTAAAAAACAAAAAACATGAACCCAAAGGATTTTTCAAATGGTTCAATGAAATGTTTGCAAAAGCAACACAAGGGTACTCCTATTTGGTTAAAAAAACCATACGCTTCTCTTTAATCTCTGTGTTGCTTTATGCGGGCTTATTGTTTATTTCATACGATATGTTCAAATCGATGAAAACAGGGCTTTTGCCTGATGAAGACCAAGGGACGATTTTCATCTTTGGATTTAACCCTCCGGGATACTCTTTATCAAAGTCATTGGAGCTTTCTGAAGAGATCAATGCCATCATTGAAAAAGATCCAAACGTAGCAAATATTATTACGCTTGCAGGTTATGACTTTACAACCTCAGCTCAAAGAACGCACACGGTTGCAACAATTATTAAACTTAAAGATTGGGATGAGCGACCCAATCCAGAACAAGAGGCACAAGCACTGTTGCAAAAGTTCAGTAAACAACTCATGGGTACGAGTGAAGGGTTCTCTTTTGCCGTTGTACCACCACCTATTATGGGGATGAGTGTTACGGGTGGATTTGATATGTATGTACAAGACCGTACAGGTGGAAGCATTGAAGATTTAGGTAATGTGGTGAATAAGGTTTTGGAAAAGGCTCGAACAAGACCAGAACTTGTGGGTGTCAGAACAGCACTTTCTGCCACCATTCCACAGTTTAAAGTGGATGTAGACATTGAAAAAGCCAAAGCAAAAGGGGTAAGTATCAATGATATTTACAGCACCATTAATGCCACTTTTGGAAGTTACTATGTCAATGACTTCTCACTGTATGGAAGAACCTATCGAGTAAACCTACAAGCAACCGATGAGTACCGAAACAATATTGATGATTTTCAAAAAGTGTTTGTACGTTCAAGCAATGGAGAGTTACTCCCTATTAACTCATTTATTACCTATAAAAAAGTGGTGGGGGCAGATATTATTGAAAGGTTTAACCTTTTTCAAGCAGCAAAAGTCTCTGGACAACCAGCTCCGGGATACAGTTCAGGGGATGCACTGAATGCCATTGAAGAGGTTGCCAATGAAATTTTACCTGAAGGGTATACCATCAGTTGGACAGGTACGGCATATCAAGAGAAACAAATTGGTGGAAGTTCAGCACAAGCGTTTATTTTTGGGGTTGTATTCCTATTCTTAATTCTGTGTGCCCTCTATGAGAGATGGTTGCTCCCAATCTCCGTTGTTTTAGCCGTACCATTTGCAATCTTTGGGGCAATTTTAGCAACGAACTTACGAAGCTTAGATAACAACATCTACTTCCAAATTGGACTGCTTGTGCTTGCTGGACTTGCTGCTAAAAATGCCATTTTGATTGTCGAGTTTGCTCTGCAAAAACGAAAAGAAGGGTTTAACTTAGTGGATGCAGCATTAGAAGCAGCAAAAGTGAGACTTCGTCCAATTATTATGACCTCATTGGCATTTACCGTTGGGGTTTTACCACTTGCAATTAGTAGTGGTGCAGGTGCTGCAAGTAAGCACTCAATTGGTACTGGTGTTATTGGAGGAATGTTAACGGCAACCTTTATTGCCATTTTATTCATTCCACTCTTTTATATCTTAATCTCAAAGTTGAGTAAAGAGAAATCTGAATAACCATGTCACCAATCGTAGACAAAGCTAAAAAACGACAGGCCATTGCCCTGTCGTGTCTACCTCTTATTTTAAAACACAATCTTACTGATATATCCATCTCAAGACTTGCCCAAGCAGCCAATATAGGCAAAGGTACCATCTATGAATACTTCACTTGCAAAGAGGACATTGTAGTGGAACTGATGTATATTTTACAAGAACAATACATGCAAGATGTACTTGTGCGTATAGAAAAGCAAGCCACTTTCAAAGAGAAACTCAAAATATTTTTTTTATCACTTTATGAAGATAAATATGAACATTACCGACTGGTTCTAAAAATATTTATTGGTATCTCATACTACAAAACAAACTCCGAGTTGATTGCATTTCAAGAGCGTTGGTATGAAAAAAACACAGAGCATCTTCAAACAATTTTAGACAATGCCATACATACAGAAAAACTAAAAAGTAAAAGTTCTCATTTAATCAATGGTATTTTAAATACATATGTGGGATTTTTACTCTCTTCTTTGAGTAAAGAGTGCTGTGAGATACAAAAAGAGGTCAATGAGTACATCGACACCCTTTTTGAGTTTATTTGTAAGCAGTAAGTTAATTGATTTGGTGATTAAACTCTGGGACTATCTCTTTTAATTTTGAGAGTTTATCTTTTGTATTAATGAGTTCAAAAATATCATGATTGAGTTTTGAAATTTCATATGGAGTATCACCTGCAACAGTAATAGACTCATACTGTGTGGTTTTATCACTGTCATTTATAAGAAGTTCCTCATAGAGTTTTTCTCCTGGTCTTAATCCAGAAAACTCAATTTGAACCTCATCTTTACCACTGAGTTCAATCATTTTTTTAGCCAAATCCACAATTTTAATGGGTGAACCCATATCTAAAATAAAGATTTCTCCACCTTTTGCAATACTGGCTGCTTGAAGTACCAATTCACAGGCTTCTGGTATGAGCATAAAGTATCGTGTGATATCAGGATGCGTTACTGTAATAGGACCACCTGATGCAATTTGTGCTTTAAATTTAGGAATAACACTTCCACTGCTTCCTAATACATTACCAAATCGCACAGCCACAATTTCTGTATGACAAGCATCAACATTTTGTGCATACAGCTCACAAATACGTTTGGTCGTACCCATTACATTTGTGGGTCTAACTGCTTTATCTGTAGAGATAAGTACAAACTTTTGTACCTTATGCTTAATAGCACAATCAATACTATTTTTAGTTCCAATGATATTATTTAAAATGGCTTCCGTGATATTGTCTTCAACCAAAGGCACATGTTTATAAGCTGCAGCATGAATAACAATATCAGGTTTAAACTTTTCAAAGGTCTTATCAAGTAACTCTTTATTGACTACTGATTGCATGACCAGTTTGGGTTTATATGCACATAACTCTTCTGCAATAGAGTAGAGATTGTACTCGCTGTGATCAAG
Source organism: Candidatus Marinarcus aquaticus (assembly GCF_004116335.1). Classification (NCBI taxonomy): domain Bacteria; kingdom Pseudomonadati; phylum Campylobacterota; class Epsilonproteobacteria; order Campylobacterales; family Arcobacteraceae; genus Candidatus Marinarcus; species Candidatus Marinarcus aquaticus. Next base: position 27,742 of record NZ_PDKN01000010.1, on the reverse strand, counting down.
CAGAATTAACTCTTTTGCTTCATATGAAGCACACTGTCTGCAAATTTCACTGCCAATACTTCCACCTGCACCTGTGATAAGTACCTTTTTGTCTTTAATAAAGGATTGAATCAAACTCTTATCTAAATCTTTAGGATGTCGTGCTAATAGATCTTCTACAGAGATATCTTTTAATTGTGTTGTAAACTCTTTATCTCGTAAAATTTCATCTAAAGAAGGAAGAATTTTAACATTTTTAAAATGAGGGCTCAGCTTTTCATAGATGTATTGAACTCGTCGTTTACTGGCACTGGGAATAGCGACAATGAGTAAATCAAACTTTTCACTACCCATGTATTTTTTCAAACGACTTCTTGAGACAATACGCACACCATCAATACTTCTTTTTTGTAAAATTTTACTGTCATCTACAAAATATTTTACTTTGTATTCACTGTTACGGAATTCATTTTCAAGTTTTGTTCCTGCTTGTCCTGCACCATAAATCACAACTGTTTTCGTTTTACTCACACGAGAGCGATTTACAAAATAGTGATACGCATACATAAAAAAAGTGATTGCTAAAAGATAAAATGCAAACTCACTGGCTAAAAGTGCAAAACGCACTTTTCCATATAGAAATGGTAAGTAAACAATAAATGCAGCCAAATAAACCACACACTTGATTAAAAAGGTGCGTTGGGTTACTTTACTCCAACTGAGACTATAATCTTTAAATATAAGAACAGAAGCTATGATTCGTAAGGAGATAACAAATCCTACAACACTCCAAATAATCTCTTGATGAAAGATAAAAAATGTCCATGTAAATGTGATGGTTGTAAGAAAAATAATAACAAGAAAATTAAGTATTCGTTTATCGACTTTAAACACTAGCTGAATGCCTTTTTTGAATCTATGAACTTCATTATACTAAAAAGTAATAAAAATATCACTGTTATACTAACGCGTAATGCCTATAATCAAAAATAGAACTATCCAGCCCAAATATTTAAGCATTAAATATCTATCAATAGGTTTTACTTCAATATTTTGTGTCTTTGTTGCTATCATAGCTGTGATAATAACCATAAAAAGTGGTAACTCAAATGTACCATACAACATACCACCAGCCATAAATACAAGCACGGCAGTAGTCATTATTATTAATATATCTTTTTTCTCTCTGGTTGTATTTTTATAACTATAAATTATATAGATTAAATAAATAAAACTTAATGAACCAAATATTCCTATTTGCATCGGAATTTGTACATACAAGTTATGCGGTTTTGAAATTTCGCGTAATCTTTTTTCTTCTTCGGGTATTCTTTTTCTCAATTCATCCATATGGTCACCTGTTCCCACTCCAAATATAGGATTCTCTTTAATCACTTCCATTGAATACAAAGTTAAGCCTATTCTCTGTGCCGTTGAACCATTCTCATAAAATTTTTTAGAGGTCATACCTTTTTCAAAATTATCTATTGCTCTATCCACTCTAAGATTAACTGTCGTTGAAAAAGAATATAACAAAAAGCATGCAATAAAAAATAGAAAAAGTGATATTACAAGATATTTAATATTTTCTTTATACGTAAGAAGAACTGTTATTACAATTACTCCTATTAGTGTCATATACCCTGTTCTACTTGCTATAAATGACATGTTAATCAATGCTATCAAAATCATTGAAGTTGCAATGACTTTATTCCATACAAAATTATCTTTAATATTTAATATGTAATAAAATAGAAAGGCTATTACTAAAGCTATACCAACACCATGTTCTCCATGAGATAGAAATGGTGCTGGACTATATGCAAATGTCTTCCAAATTTCATATTTACCAATTGACAATTCATATGGAAATATTCCTAGATGTACCAAATAAGAAAAACTGATAGAAACAAACATTCCTAGAATACAAGCAGCTATAATTCTCTTCACAAACCTTATATCGAGAAAAGAGAGGAATATTAATGGAAAAAGTAAATATTTGACACGATCCATATGATCGTTCCCATACTCAATATTATCAGTATATAACATACCAAATGCATTTATAGCATAAAACAATAAACATGCTTGAACAATCTTATTTGAAAAAACTTCTTTTGTATATTTAATATAATCACGTCGATATAAAAAAAGCACTAATATTACAAAAAAAAGTGAACTTTTTGCATTATTATTAATGGAAATTAAAAATGTATACAACACTAAAAGATGGTTTAACCAAAGAGTAATTTTATTCTGGACTATTTGAGAAGGGGTTTTTAATATTTCTATCATTGTATCTTACATTAATTAAATGGTTTTTTGAAATCAACAAAACGCATTGTACAAAATAATACCAAAATTACAAATATGAAAGAAATTAATATATTTGATATTAGATAGACTACACTAAATATACATATATTAATAATAATTGAGTAATTTGTAACCTTATAATGGCTCCATCCAGCTTGTGTAAGCCTTTGATATGCATGTTTTTTATGAGCTTGACTTAGCTTCTCTTTATTCAATTTTCTCCTTATTAATGTAATAGTTGCATCAAACCAAAAAAGAGAAAAAAGTGTAATCCACAACCAAAAGTTATTCGGTTCATTATTGGCATAATATAAGGTAAAAATTGCTACGTTGTATCCAAGAAGTGTACTTCCAACATCACCCATAAAAATTTTTGCCTTGTTCCAATTCCAAAACAAAAATCCTAAAACAGAAACACCTAGTACTAAAAAATGTGCATCAGCAAATAAAATAAACCCAGCAAGTGATAAAAAGACAAATTCACTTCCAACATATCCATTAATGCCATCAATAAAATTTGTAAGGTTTATAAACCAAACAATAAGAAAAAAAGCAAAAACATTTGTAACAATAGAATTTGAAATATCGAACAAACCAAAAGTTAAAGTTTCAAAACCACCTAAAAAAGAAAGCCCAAAGATTGCAACCAAAGCTTGTACAGTCAGCCTTATCTTTGGACTCAATTCATATAAATCATCAAAAAAGCTTATTATACTTATAATACACCCTACTAATAAAGCGTAAAAAAGATTACTTTCTATTTCATAATTAAGATATAAATAAAATAAACCTATAAACCAAGTAACTGCAATAGCAATACCTCCAACATGAGGTGTTGGAACAGTATGAGAACTTCGTTCATTTACTTGTGCCATCAAAGATTTTTTTATAGCATAATATTTTATAAAAAATGTAAGCGTAAAAGATATAAGTAAAAAAATAATATAAATCATAAACTATCCATAATAGACTTTAATTTTTTTTGAAGTTTTTCTTGAAGAAAATTTTGATTAACAAATTTTTGACCATTATTTGAAAAATTTTCATATATCTTATTATCGTCTTTAAACTTCAAAATAACATCTCTCAATTTTTCTTCATTATCACACTCTATAACTATTCCACTATTTGATAAAGAAACCAAGTCATTTGATATATTAGTTGCATTAATAATTGGTTTATTACACCATAAATATTCAACTAATTTAACTGATCCAATACCATACTTATAAAGTTCTATATTAGGATTTCCAATATACAGAATATTTGATTGCGATAAAATATACATAGCCTTTCTTTTTTCTAACATTCCGAAAAACTTTATATTATTCATAGAATTCTTATTTACGTATACTTTTAATTCATCAAGTTGTGGCCCGCTACCAACCATAATAAAATAAAGATCAGCTCTATCTTTTAATAAATGCGCAGCTTTTACAAGGTTCATTACACTGTTAGAGTGCCCTATACTACCAACATAGCCTACAATAAACTTATCTCTAGGTAAATCTAAATCGAATTTTTCTATTTGAAATGGTATAAAAGGTTGAGGGAAATATTCTATAGTTTTATTTTTATAACCACTTTTTTCTACAAACTCTTTTAAGTTATCCAGTGGAGTTATTATTAAATCACTATGTTTATATGCTTGGAGTTGTAGATATCTAAATAAGATTATTAAAGGATTATATTTACTAACTCCATTTATACTTTGTAAAGTTAAAGGCCAAATATCTCTCTCTTCAAAAAGAAACTTACATTGAAAATATTTTTTTATTTTTATCCCATTATAGATACTAAAAGGGTGAGGTGAAGATACCCAAACAAAATCAGGTCTCTCTGTAAAACTTTTATAAATTTTATTTAACTTTTTTGAAAACTCATATATATTTCTAACTCTTTTGAATCCATTTCCTTCATATTCTTGAGTTTTAATCCAAATGTATTTTATATTATCATGTTTTTCTTCTTTATATATATTCTCTACCTCAACCCTCTTTACTTTTAAATGATTAAAAGATGATGTAAATACAATTACTTTATATCCTAAATCATTAAGCATTTTTGCGATAGTGTGTTGTCTAGTGTGAAAACCATATTCAAAAGGAAATGCATAATGATTAATCAGCCAAATAACTTTTTTAGACATTTATTTCTCTTCTATAGCATCTAAATATTTAACACTCAATGTTCCATCTTCATTTTCAAACGCGGTATCAGGTAAAGTATAATTTGGATTCCATTTTTTTCTATCTTCTAATGTATACTCTGTCTTTACAATAACATAATTTCCTTCTTTACCAAGTATAGTATTCTCATATAATGTTACTTTTCCAATATCAGTCATTAGTGCATATTGGGGTTTAGCTCTTCCACTAATTTCACCTTTCGTTGTAAGCTTTTTAATGAGTTCTATACCTTTTTGAACTGTTGTTCTAAACCCATTCGTACCTTTCATAGGAACTGCATGGAAGAAGTAATGTGGTGTAACTCCTAAATATCTTAATTTATCATATAGCTCAATTAATGTGTCAACATTGTCATTTACATCTTTAAGTAAGACATTTTGACTATAAATTCTACAACCACTTTTTTGCAAATCATTTAAAACTTCTATTGTCTTTTCCTGTATTTCAAAAGGATGATTGATTTGACAGGCAATTTCAAAAACAAACCTCTCTCTCATAGAATTGAAAAATACAAATAATTCTTCATTTATTTTATAAGGATCATGGACTGGTAATCTTGTTCCTATTCGTACAAACTTAATATTTGGAGCATGTATTGCCAGTTCAGAAATCAAAGTTTTTAATTTTTTAAATGAAATTAAAGGATCCCCTCCTGTTATTAAGACTTCTTTTAGATTTTCATCATTGCCACAATATATTGCTATATCTTCCATATCTTTATTAGTTAATGCAAAACTTTCATAATATCCTCTTAAACAATATACACACTCAGCTGCACAACTTGATAGCAGATCAATTACAACTGTTCTTTTATATAGTCTCTCTAATCCTTTAGGTAGACCTTCTCCCATTTCTGCTTCATAATGCCTTCTATTAACTAAATATTTATCTTCAATCTCTGGCATTTTAAAATATTGATTATAAATACCTTTATACTCTGAAGAATTTACACCATGATTCTTTTCTGCTAATTCCAATAAATCTTTAATATATCTACTTGTTTTAGGTTTTTGATTTTTTGTAATTTTTTCTAATAATCCTGCCATTTTAATTCCTACTTAATTTTCTTTGGTGTTGTTAACATTTCATCTAAATGTGTATTTGGAGTAAATATTGTTTCTATTTTATTGTAAACTGTACTATTATTTTCTACTGACTTTGTCAATATTGTTCCTGCACCAATAAAACAATTATCACCTATATTAGCTTTTTTATTAACTACAGTAACACCCATACCTATAAAACAATTTTTACCAATTTTTGCTCCACCAATTGCTTTAAATCCTGTAGTTATCATTGTACCTTCACCTATTACTTGATTATGTCCAATTTGTACTAAATCATCAATTTTAACTGAATGTTCAATAATAGTACTCCCTAATGCTGGTTTTTCAATAGTACAGCATGACCCAATAATTACATTATCATCTATTCTTATCTCACCTAGTTGTGGTATATGTATCACTTCATTTTCAGATTTGACAAAACCAAAACCTTCTGAACCAATTATTGTATTATCTTTAATAATAACATTATTTCCTATTGTTACATTGCTTCGTATAACTACATTATTTCCTATAATTACATTTGAGCCTATTTTTGTCTTTGGAGCGATTACAACATTTTTATTTATTTTAACGTTATATCCAAATTCAACAGCAGGAAAGTTATCAGAAACTTTAGAAACAATTTCAAAATTTGAGTAATTTGTTTCTGTAACTACATAATTATTTACAAAGTCAAAAAAAGAAAACTTTGGGTTTTCACATACAATAAAAGATAATTTACTATTTTCTACTACTGTATCTGCAGTACAAAAAACCAGACACTTTTCTGTGATACTTACTAATTTGTCTTTAAATTTAGGATAACATACTGTAATACTTCCTGTTTCTTGTTCTCCTAAACTTTTAATTGAATTGACAACAATATCCTCACCAATTAATTTTCCTGAAACTATTTTAGCAATTTCTGATGCTTCAAATTCAAACTCTTTTAATAAATACATATTTATCCTTTAACTATATTAATTAGTTTTAATTTATTTCCTAAAATCTCAAATTTATAAGTAAAGTTAACATCTACACTCACTGTTAATTCATTCCTTATCTTATAGATTAATTTATCACGAAGTGTTTTATTATCTAATTTATGTTCTTCATTACTTAACTCACAAATTAAATTAACATCAGTGATTTCATTATTATTATTTTTATGAATTTGTAATTGATACTGTCCAGATAACTCTTTAAACTCAGAGATTACACTTCTTAATTGCTCAGGAAAAAAATTAATCCCTTTGACTACAATCATATCATCACTTCTACCTATAACCTCAAAAAATATACTTTTATTTTCTTTTTTAACTATTTTAATTTTTTCTTTTGTAGAGTATCGAATTAAGGGTTGGCTTTCTTTATTGAATGAACTTATTACCAACTCTCCTTGCTCATCAATATTGGCATCTAAAATATTAATTAATCTATTATCAATATTTAACTCAACATAATAACTCTCAAAAAGTTTTTCAGAAAACTTTAACATATTTTCATCATTCGCAGATGCCATAATAGAACATATCTCACTCATACCATAGTTAGCATTATATATTCCACAATCCCATTTTTTTATTAAATTATTTCTAAATTCATTATTTTGAATGCCACCTTCAGCTCCTAAATATAATTTAAAAAGATTTAGATCTCTAGGATATTTTTTAAATTCACTATAAAACCTTTTTTCAATGATTGGCAAATAAGAAGGGGTACAATGAAGAGAAACTTTAAATGATAAACTTAAATCAAGAATGAGTTTTATAAGTTCATTTGTATTTCCTGTACCAAAATTAATAACCTGCACTCCCGTTTTCATCATCGATTGTGCATCAAAAAAACCTCCCGCCCACATTGAAAGATTTAAGCAATTAATAACAATCTCTTTATTACCAATGCTTCCCATTCCTGAATACCGAAAACAATCTGCACCAATATCAGTAATATATTCTATATCGTATTTTGAAAATGAAAGCATTAATGGTTTAGAAGTAGTTCCACTTGTTCTGTAAATCTGTTCAATCAAAATGTCATTATCTCTAAAATTTCCATAAGGTGGATACTTTACTTGGTTTTTAAGTAATTCATCTTTCGTGGTTAAAGGAAGGTCGTCAAACATTTTTATATCGTAATATTTATCACTATAAAAATCATTTTTCAACTTAATTGATTCTAAATCAAAATTTTCTTTTAAAATTAAATCACCCATCTTATTACCTCAAAACTTTCAGCATATTGTGTACCTATTTGTACTCCTCTCGTTTTTGCTAATGAAAAAATAAACTCTTCACTCATATAGTCCCTAATTCCTTGTGATTTATATTCTTTAAGTGCATCACACTTCATCTGTACATGTTTTTTGTCAAGTTTAATAAAGGATGTAGTATTGAATGTAAGATTGTTCCAAATAAGTTCATATCCTAAAATTGTAGTATTTTTAAAGGCTCTTAATCCTTCTTGCGCTATTGTACTATGGTCTTGATGTATATCATTAAGTGAGGGCATTAGAACTAAATCAGGCTTTAAATCTTGTCGATGTTTTATAAGACTTTCTAAAATTTCTTGCCTAACATAATTTAATTTTCTTACTTCATAATTATAAATTATGACATTTTCTTTTTTTATACCTAATTTAGAAGTAGCCTCAATAACTTCTTTTTTTAAAATATTTTTAGGAAATCCCTCTGGAACAGATTGCTCTGCAGTTGAAAATGCAAAATAATATACATTTGCTCCAGCTTCTACGAGTTTACTTATTGTACCACCTGCACCTAATTCTCCATCATCTGTATGTGGTGCTAAGACATATACTTCCTTAAAGTTTTGTAACATTTTTGCCTTTACTTTATTTTATATACAATAAAAGAATCATTATCATAAACATTATTATAATTCAATTCTTTTTTTATTTGACTTTTTATCATTACAATATAATCTAAATCATATTTTTGAGCAACTTTATCAAACCATAGCTTATCAAAACTATAAAAATAAGTTTGTAAGTCTTGCTCAAGATTTTTATAGTGTTGTAATCTTGGCTGAATATTATATCGTGCCTGTTCTAAGTTTACATTATATTCATTAAATTTCTTTATTCCCTCTTCATAATAATCAAAATTTTGGGTATATAGCCATGCATTGTGTGTCCATTCTCTATATGTCCCAAATGATGCACGTTGAGAATATAACCGCCATCCTGATCCTAACGAAGGATCCAATAAAAATTTTGCATCTTTTTTTGTATTATTTTTTACCCACAATTGTACTGCTTTATAATCTTTAGCATACAACTGAATATTTTCTTTCAGTAATACTCTTGAACTAAGCCAAGCATAGGATAAAAAAGAAATAAAAGAAATCATTCCCAAAAGACCGATTACTTTTAGTAATTTAAGTTTAATGATGTTACCCATAATTAAAACAATAGTAACTACAATAAACAACTTTACTAAAAAATATGTTCCAAAATAATTTTCATAATAATTTAAATCTATTAAACCTGCCCTACTATAATACACAAGAAGTATAAATGAACTTACTATTAATAACCATAACATTATAAAAAGAGTGTTATATTGCAAATTTTTTCGATTATAAAAAGAGTGATATACTATAAGCAAAATAGAAATTCCGTAGGAAAACGGGGCTTTAATTAAAAAAGGAGAGATCAATAGTACAAAAGACAAACTTCTTATAATAATGCTTTTATTTACATTAAATATATCAGAGACAAATCGATATACAATATATAGTATAGATATTTCAAGTGCCAATAAACTGGCCCTTGTTAGAGAAAGTTTAATCATAAATACACTCTCTTTTGACCAAGAGAAGTATACTCCTAGTATAGTCAAAAATATCATAGATAACCAACCAATAAAAACTTGTTTATCTATAAAGGTCAATTTCTCTTTAGCATATAAAGAATACAAAAACAATAGACTTATTGTAATAAATCCCAAAAATCTTTCATAATGATACACTCCAAAAAGACCATATTCTATTGGATACCAGTGGAAATTATTAAAAAGAGACCATTGTATAAATACTTCTTTTGATACTTTTTGAGTAACTTCTAGATAATCATTTAAAGAAATATTGAAATAGACAACTACTAAAGTTATAATAAATATTAAACTACTTAAAAATATTTGAATATACTCTTTTTTTGTAAAATGTTTAAAAGCAAATACAAAACAAGAGAAAATAAAGAATGCACCAATCACGGCATACAAAGGATGTGTTAATAAAGACAAGGATAATATAACCGCACCTAATAAAAACTTTCTTTTTAAAAATAATGCGATTGCAATTAACCGAAAAGAATCTGCAATATTGTAATATAAACCAACAAAAAAAGGATTGGCAAATCGTGATAAATCAGAATACAATGCATATCCACTGATACAAAAAAGAGCTAAAATAAAAAAAATAGTATCTTTTTTTACAGTTTGCTCATCTTTAAATAATACATTCACGATAATATAAGCTGCAATGATTTTTGAAAATATTTCAAAAAAAATCACTATTTTTTCAGCTATCAATCCATCAATATGAAGAATATCATATAAAAATATATAAATATACATAAAGAAGGAACCAACCATTGCTTCAATACCAGAAGGATAGCCTAACACATGAATATAAGATTTTCTGGTCTCAAGAAATTCAAATGGAGATGAACCCCACAGTGCATTTTTTATATCTAAATCATATGTATATTGATACCATGCAAATATTGATAATAAAAAAAGAACTATATATATTAAAATTCTAAGTTTATTATTATAAAATTCTTTTTGTTTATTCATATTTTATCAACCTTTTTTTCTTAAATCTTTATACAGTTTATTAAGCCCTGTACCATTTTTAAACGCTATAATGAGTGCATAAGGTAATACAAACAGCATATTATTTATTCGAAGACCTATTGCTAATGCCAGTGCAGAGTTAAAGTCATATCCGTATTTTATCAAAATAGTTACTACTATAGCTTCAAAAGTACCTATACCACCTGGTAATGCTGGTATAGCCAAACCGATGGCTCCACCAAGTAAAATCATAAGAATTTCTAATGAAGAAAGTTTTATTTCTCCTGCTATATTTAAAAAAACAAATATCGTCAAAGAAGAAAAAAACCATATTACAAAAGTATATATAAGACCTATAATAAATTTTTTTGTAAAAACTTGACTCTTTATATGTTGATATGTAGTATTTAAAAAGTTATTTAACTTTTTATTTAGAACTAACTTATTTAAAAGAAATAAAATATTTTTTTCAAAATAAATCACTGCTACAATCAAACATATTAAGAACATAACAATTATTAATGAGTTACCTTGAATATCCATAGCAAAAAAAGTTAAACCTGCAAGTGCTATGGAAGCTAAAACTATTAAATCTGCAAATCTTTCTAAAAATACAGCTCCAATACCTATACTAAAACCAATATTAGACTTATCTCTTATATATGTGGCTTTAATTAATTCAGAAATCCTACCAGGAACTATATAGTTTAAACCTACACTTAAAAGCATAGCGTTAAAAGCTATAGAAAACCTCAACGCTTTATCAATAAAAAACATATGCCTGAGAGTAAAGAAAATTGATGAAATAAATATTGGAATTTGAGCAAATAACAAAGCATTAATAAAATCTCGATCAAAATTATTAAAAAACAATTCTATATCAATATTTTTTATACTAAAGTAAATTAGAAATAGAACTAATATAAAGAACAATATTTTTATTAACTTCATTTCAAATTCCTATACACTAATGCACTAACCATGGAACTATCTTTGGCATTAACCATCTTAAAAATGGTTTTGGAAATTTAGAATATATATTTCTAGGCAACTTATAGCTATTATTTAAATCTATTTCTAAAGGTTTATTGAGTGTGTAATATTCATAAACTGAATAATGTTCACAACCCCATCTTGATTTAAAATATAAAAGTTTTTCATCACTATTTGGTGTTGCCCCAAAATCAACATATTGAATATTTTTATCAAAGTAATGTTTTATCATTTCATTAACTAATAATGTGTTAAGCGAATATTTATAATAATCATTGTGAGTAATTCCCCAATTATAATGTACTTTATTTTCATCTTCAATAATCACTATGGCTGATAAAATTTGATTGTTTTTTTTATAGACAAAATACTTGGCAATACCAGATTCAAACAATTTTCGGTACAAATCAAATGGTTGAAAAACCATTTTGTGTTTATCAATATATAATTCAGAAAGAGTAATGTAAAATAATTCTAGTTCATTAATATTGTTAATGATTTTAAATTCAATATCATTAGGTAATTTATTGTAAGAAGTCCTTATGTTTTGTCTAAAGTTTTTTCTTAATGAGTTAAAATAAGCTTCATATGAATTAACTTTCGAAACATCTAAAATACTATTCATATTTTGACTTACATAATGGAAATCATCATATTTTATTAAAGATTTAATTACTATATTACTGTTATTTTGAATTGAAAATTTATTCAATTGATCAAAAAACACATTTTTATTCTCTTCAGAAAAATGTGGAGTGTAATAAAAATTAAAAGGCATATTAAAGATATTACCCTTTTTCTTTTTAGATTGATAAAAAGTGGTAATATTATTTAGCTGTTCATCTTCAAAAATTTTTACTTTTTCAATTTGATAAACATCTTCTAAAATTTGTAAAAATTCTTGATTTTGATATATTTTATAATCAAACATTTTTATATTTCCTAATTACATTGTAAATATATTCTTCATCATGTTCATTTATAAAAGGCAAATTAATTACTGCATCAGACAACTGTTTTGCATCCGTATTTTCAACATACTCTTTTCCAGCATAATCTGTAAAAACACTTCCAGTAAAAATTTTCTTATTGAGTAAATATGCTTGAAATCTTTTTTTATTTTTTACTAAAACATTAAAATAGGTTGATTTTTCTTCCTCTGCATATAGTCTCAAAAAACTTAAATTTTTATATTTCTCAGTCATTCTTTGTCTTTTTCTACTTAAATGATTAAGAATTTTTCTTTCATTTAATTTGTAATTAAATAACAAAGAAAAATCATATACTGATGGGATTTTTTTGCATTCTTTAACATCAAAAATGATACTTGAATTTTCTTTTTTATCATTAATAAAAAATTTTAAAAAATTTGAATTTAATAATAGTTGTATTAAAAATAAACGGGAAAAACTACCTAGAACACTAAAAAAGTTATTTTTCAATATGCTTACCGAATCAATATTTACTTTTTTTTGATTTAAAACAATTCCTATACCTATTCCATTAGATATCATTGGCTTATAAAATGATGAACTATACATAGCTACATCAAACTTTCTTTCATCATCTTTATGTATAAAGTTAATATGGTGAGCAAAATCACCAATGAAAATTATATCCTCAGAATAAAGCCCTGAAGGGACTGCTACTTTAATACCAAAGACATCAGAAACAATCATGATTGAAATGTTATATTTCTTAATATATTTATGTATTTCGTTCCCATCTACAGTAAAATCTTTTACCGAGTAGAATAAAGGCTTATTTTTTGTTTCTTTAATAACCTCCAACAGGGAATGACAAGTATAAGTCGGTAGCAATATATAAGTTTCATTCAAATTCAATTTTTTAATTATCTCATACAACACATACCGTTGTTTTATTTTTAATATTAAGTTGCCATCTTTAGCTAAATCTTTTCCTAAGTTTTGACTATTCTTTCTATAGTTTACCAAGCTTGTTACCCATTGCCTAATAGTAAACTGGGGACCTATATATGAAATCATTTTTTAATATGTTCTCTCATAACTTTATAATAGTTTTTTGCTGGATTTCCTATCCATTTTGAACCGTTTGGAGCATCATCTATCAGATGAGAATTAGCTGCAATAACAACATTATCTCCTATTTTAACTCCTGCTTTTAAAAAACAATTTGATGATATCCAAACATTGTTTCCAATACTAGTAAGTTTACTTTTATAATTTTGATCAACAAAATACCCTTTTGAGGTAAACATGGTATGTTCATGAGTTAACAATACACAATTTGGGCCAAATCCTACATCATTTCCAATTGTAAGCCCTCCTGTACCATCTATGATAACATTGCGATTACATGCAAAATTTTTACCAATTATAATATTTCTACAATTAGTTATTGTACATCCTTGACTTATATAGCACATTCCATCAATTTTTTTTACTAAAAATTTCAAAATCCAATAACGAAGTAGCATTCCCTCATACCCAGGCCAATTTCGAACAATCCACCAAACATACTCTTCAATCAATCGTTTGAATAGTTGTTTAATACTGTATTGTTTTAATGTATGAAAAAAATAACTCATTTCTCTTTAATTACTTCTACAATCAATTTATAGTTTAGCATTTCAGATATATCTTCATCACTTAGTTCTATATCAAACTCCTCTTCAAATGCAACTATTAAGTTCATCTGCTTCAATGAATCCCAGCTTTCGATTGTTTCGGGTGAAGTATTATCTGTAATTAGTGTCTCATCAATCCCTAACACTTCGCTCATAACTCGTTTAATTTTCGCTTCCACTTCTCACTCCTATATAATTTAAATCTCTCTTTTTATACTCTTTAATATGTTGTTGATATTTAATATTTTTGTCATTTCTTTCTACTATCTCAAATCCATACCTATCATACAAGTCTACTACTTGCTCATTTTTCAATGTTCTCACATATTGTGCTTCTATTTTAGAAATATTTTTTTCTTTCAAAATATCAATAATAGTATCCATAAATTTATACTCTATATTTCGGCCTAAAATCCTACAGCTCATAAGTAAAGTGTCAATTATACCAAAATCATCATTATATTCTATTATTACAAGCCCAACGACTCCATTATCACCAAACTTATCGTTAACCCCTATAGCTATAACGATATGTTTAGAGCTATTGATGAAATTTTTTATATCTGTTTCAGTATATCTTTTCGTTGTTAAATTAAATTGATTTGTTTTTTGCGTCATTTGTGATATTCTTGGTACCAGTTTTAAATCATCCACATAGATTGTAATCTGTAATTCTAATGACTTAAGATACTCTTCTATATTTCCTATGCTTTGTTCCACTTCTGTCCTTGCAACTTGAGCCTTATACATTTTGACTTTCTCTAAATCTTCTTTAGTCTCTTTTGAATTATAAAAAAGATTACTTATTGTTCTCATCATCATTGCATATTCGTACTCTTTTTTAGGTACTTGAAAGACATTAAGCATTGGAAATTTTTCTTTTATAAGGTTCACCTCAAAATTAGAATCATCTATAAATACCAAGCTATCAAGTCCAATGTTTAGCTCTTTTGCTATTGCTTTTAAATTTGATGCTTTATCTTCCCAATTTATTTTTTTAATGACAATATGTTCATCTCTTAAAATCATATCTGGGTGTTTTTCTAAGACTTCATCTACATCTTGAAGATTATTTTTACTACAAAGTCCTATTATAACTCCTCTTTTTGCTAATTGAACAGCTAAGTATTGAACTTCTTCGTACATTTTGATTTTATCAAATCCATCTTCTCCCAAAATGCCCTTCCATAATGTATTATCACAATCAAAGATTAATGCTTTTTTTGTCTTGCCATTTGCAGATAAAAACACAGGTTTTATATATTCAAAATATTTTTTATAAAAATCAATACTATAAAGTGTTTTTGAAGAGTAGTAGTATCGTAAATCTATAGATCTACCAATAGAAAGTGAAGCAATAACTTTATCAATATCTATTAATTTAATATTTTTTTTTAATTCTAAATATTGGTTCAGTTCTGCTACTAAAATATTTAACCTATTTTCCTTTAAACTAAGATGATTAAATACTATAGATGAAAATCTATTTACTACCACCAATGATACTTTTGACAAGTTATTAAAAACCATATCAACCTCTTGTTTAGTTTTATTGATTATTGCACTAAATTCCTCATCACTCAATAATTCTATTTTATACTGTAAACCATCTATAAAATTCCACAATTCCCAAAAAATTAAAACGGCATTAACTTTTTGATATTTAAGACTATCTTGAACTATATTGTCATAATCTCCTAAAATAACTTCTGCATTGATGCCATTTTTTCTCAAAGTGTATTCACATATCTCTTTTGATTGATGCACCATAATATTTGACAGAATAGCTATCTTATATGAATGTTTATCTGTTTGTTCTAATTTTTTATTTTCTTTGATTATTTCACTATATTTCATCTCCATCATATCATCACCTGCCCACCATTGACTCTAACGGTTTCACCTGTTAAAAAATCAGATTTTTCGGATACTAAATAGCTTATAGTATTTGCTATATCTTGAGGTTTTGCAAGTCTTTTTAAAGGAGTTTTTGCAGAGGTTAAAAGTTTGACTTTTTCTGGAATATCAGAAATAAGCTCTGTATCTGTCATCCCAGGAGAAACTAAATTTACCCTAATACCTTTTGAAGCTAGTTCAATAGCCAATGCTTTAGCAAATCCATTTAAAGCAGATTTTGCAGTAATATAATGCAACCATTCGCTATTAAATTGCTCTGTTGCTTGAGTTGTTATAAAAACAACTTTACCATAACTATTTACCTCCATAAATGGGATAATTTTTTTTATTAAATTGAAGTTTGATTTAATATTTATATCAATTTGAGAAGACATATCGCTCCATTCTAAACTGTTTACTTTAATATTTCCAAAATGCAAAGTAGAAGCATTTACAAACGAAGTTATTGAATTGAAGTATCGTTTTATTTCAAAAAACATTTCATTTGTCTCTTGTTCGTTTAAAAGGTTCGCTTGAACTAAAATAATTTTTTGATCTGTGAGATTCTCAAGTTCAACTTTAAGCTGCTCTGCTTTTGATTTGTTGGAGTTATAATGAAGGATTAACTCAAAACCATCTTTTGCTAAAGTTCTTGCAGTTTCAAAACCAATTCCGCCAGTTGCACCTACTATTAAAGCAACTTTTTCAACCTGTTGATCTTCTATGTCTTCTTTTTTCTCATCTTCTATAATCTTTACTTTTGCAATACCTGCAGTAACTTTTTGTTTGTGTTGATTAAATATATCTGTTTGGAGCTCAATACTATTTTGTCTATCTATCTTTTTTAATACTTTTGCCATAATTGTAAGCTTATCACCAACTCTAACAGGCAATAAAAACTCCAAATTTTGTGCATACCATAATGCACCATCACCTGGTATTTTAGTGCCAATTATTGTAGATATAAATGAAGCTCCTATCATGCCATGGGCAACTGGTTTTTTAAATGATGTTTTACTTGCAAACTCTTTATCTATATGTAATCTATTATCATCACCGCTTAAATCAACAAATTTTTTTATATCCTCTTCTGAAATAGTATGTTTTATCTCTGCTGTATCACCAATATTGATTTTTTCATATCTAGTCATTTTAAGCCCTTTTCACTATTGCTGAATAATTAATAGTTATTTTCTTATCTACGATTTCACACATTGGTAAGTTTTCAACAGGCAAAACTTTTTCGGAAACTATTTCTAATCCACATTTACTAAACATATTTCGTATTTCATCTACTGTATGAAAATGGTACACATGGTCTATTGCAGGACAATTAACACAAGTTGATAAAAATGCTTTTCCATTTTGACTCAATAATCTTGAAACTTTTTTCAATAAAAGTTCTGGTGTTTCAACATGCTCAATAACTTCACCCATAACTATAAAATCACAATTTGAATCTAACTCAAGTTTTAACATATCTTCATTTATAAACTCTATATTTTTACTTGAATAAAAATACTCAATGATAGACTTTGAAATTTCTAAAGATATAGGAGATATATCTATAGCAGTCATTGTTGTATCTTTATCTAAGATGTCGATTGCATTTTTGAGAAATAATCCATGACCTGGACCAATTTCTAAATAGTTTTTTATACTTTTTTTATTTTTCTCTAACTCATCTTTTAGATGATTAAACATTTCGTAATGAGTACTCCACAAATATTGAGATAGTGCAAGTCCTATCATATAAGATAACATCTCTTTTTTATCATTATAAACATTATCAATGGCTTCACTGGTTTTAGATACAGGGTATTTACCTGTTCTCATAAACTTTACTTGTGATTTAAACATATCATTAACCATTTTTAAATAAGCATCTATGCCATACTCTATGGTCATATTATTTTTATTTAAATACATTATATAATCTTTTAGAAACAGTTCAAATTCATCTAGAAAAGTACTCTCTCTCGATTCAAAAAAAAGTTCTAATTTTTTCTTTTGAAATGATGAACTTTCATAAATTTTTATTTTTAAATACTCAATATTCTGATACATTCTTTTTTGTCCTTTAAAGCTATCCGTAATTTTATCTTTTTTTTGTTTTACACCCAATTTGGAAAATTTATAGATTTTTTACTGTATTCTAAACTTACAGGATATTCCCCTCGCTTATAACTCTCATACGCTTTCATATATGGTATAGAGTATTCTATAAGTATGCCTAGCTGAATCCCCTCATTTCTATACTTTTCAAGCCACTCATCCCTGTTTTCAACTAATGCCACACAGTGACTATAAGTAGAGCCTTGCATATCTTGCATAAACTGACACTCTTCATCTTGAAGTTTATTTATCCAATTTTTAGCATTTTTAATTCTATTTTCCATTATATAGTTATATTTTTTGAGCTGATTTCGTCCTACTCTTGCTTCTATGGATGAAGGCATCATATCCCAATCAGTAGGAAAATATATTTTATCTTCTTCAAAATACTTTACAAATCTATCTAAAGCACCTATTCGTTCCAACCAATTAACAAACCCATACACATAAGAGTTAAATGCAATATTTACAGCTACAAAATAGATAAATCTTTTTATCGATTTTGAAAATCCTGATGCTTTTGAATTGCTTTTTCTCCAAGACTTTAGTTTTTCATAAGTTTCTTTAGAGTTTGTACTAACCATACCACCAAATATAGAATTGATAACTTTACTGATATTTGAGCCAAATATTGCCGCATCACCATATTTAGTCACAAGTTTCTCTTGCCATTTAGCTCCATAACTATGAGCTGCATCTTGTATCACATATATTTTATGTCCGTACTTTTGCTCTGCATTTTTTACTATCTCTTGTACTTTTACTACATCCATAGGATAACCGAAGATATGTGTTACAACTATGGCTTTTGTTTTTTCAGTTATAGTTTTTTCTAAAAGTTCTAAATTCATATTGAAACTCTCTTTACTACTATCTACGAACACTGGTATATTTCCACTAAGCACTATAGCATTTGGAACAACTACACATGTATAAGCAGGGCATATCACTTCATCATTTTCAAGCTCCCATACTTTTAAAAGAGCATAAAGTCCTGTTCGACCATGTTGAAACATAACCCCATAGTAATTTTGAAACTTATTTGCAAACTCTTTTTCATAAGAGTCTATTGGGTTTTTTTGAAATATATTTAATGCTGCTATCCAGTCACTAAAAGTGTAGTTAGGTTTAAGTCTAGGGGTTAACTTAAACATTTTTAAACTCCACTAATTTTGTGTTTTTATTTTCAAAGTTTTGAGATATAAAGTATCCACTAGATGCCATATGAATAGATTTTGATTTACCGATATGTTTTATCTCTTTGCAGTTTTTTGGTTGAGCTATCTCTTCTTTTATTATAATTTTATCTTCTAAAAATTCAAACTCTCTTTTGACACTTCCATCTATTCTGTTTTTTCCTGTCATTAGCATATTTACTATGAACTTTTTAAATAGGTTTCCTAAATAAACTGATCTAAAAATTGTTAAAGATAGTACTCTTAGGATGATGAAATTTAAAGGGTTTGGTAAAGATTCATTTATTTTATAAAAGTTTGCTTGGATGACATTATCTTTAAAAACTATCTTTTCATCAAACTGCTGTGTAGAAAACTTTTGACTGTCATTTAAGGTTCCAAATAAACCACCATCTTCAATATCCAATTTACAATTATTTAGATTGAATACTTTTAACGTACCACCTTTTTTATAATTAAGTATTGCAAAATAGTTTTCATTTGAATTAAGGTGAATACCAGTTTGTTTAAAATCTTTTATTTCAGTTTTCATATAAAAAGGGTAGATTTTTGTTTTTTCTATATTTTCTTTTACATCATCATACTTCAAAGCTGCTACTGCATATGCATTTAATAAAGGTATATAGTTTCCGATATCTATATTTTGAGGCAGTAAATGTTGTTCTTTTGGTTCTAAATATTTTGCCATCATAGCAAACTCTTTTATCTCACCACTAAGAGTGATTATACCTGCAGGATAAAAAACCTCAGTATTTCTTGAGCCATATAGTCCACCAATAGTTCCATCCGGATGGATAAAATGACTTAAAAAGTTGGCTGATCTTTTAAGTGATTCTAATAGTTTATGATCTTTTGTTATCTCATAAGCACAAGATAGATAATAAGTACATAATGTTTGATATCCAGGGTCTGCCCCTTCATACTCTTTGTACCATCCTTCATCTGATTGGTTATCATAAATGATTTGTAGTAACTCTTTATCTCTTGGGCTATCATCACCACTCATCTCATTCCATAAAGTTATAGCGGCAACACCTGTTGCTAAATGGTTTGAAATAATTGCATGTTCTTCACCATTATTTGTAATAAACTCAATCAGTGGCTTTATAACTTTTAAATATCTTTGCTTAGTTTCATTATCTAGGATATTTTCGAGATATCTTATAGCCCAAAGTACATCAAAAGCGACCAATGCAGTCACACAAAATGAATTTTCTCTAGGATATGCTTCTATTACTGAACCATTTTTATCTTTTATCTTATCAATTGCCATAATAGCTGAATCTATCATCTCTAAAACAATAGATTCTTCTTTATTTTGGAATAAGTCAAGTTTAAGAGCAATAGCTAAACTATGCACTCCACCTTGTAAAGTTGCATTTGCAAAATCTTTTGTCTTCCAACCCCAAAACTCACGGTCTGCATAACCATAAGTAGTAGAAAACTTATCAGTATTGTAAAGATTTAAAAGCTTATGTAAGTTTTGCTTTAAGACTTGTTTATAGATGTTCACTTTTTATCATTCCTGTAAATAAACGACCAAGATAGGTTAAAGTCCATTGGCAATATACCAAAAGGGTTTTTTATAGACTGAACATTTGTAAAATTTTCATCAAGTAGTTTTTTAATCTTATTTACAAAATTTGGATGCTCCCAACAAATGATTTTATCGTAATCAAAATCCATATTTTTCTTCACATATCGTCTTGATGTTAGAAATCTTCCGAATCCCCAGGCTACCCCCCCCTCTGTAGGAACAGCACCTATTAAAATACCATTTGGCTTTAATATTCGTTTTAACTCCTGTAAATACTCTTCTAGCTCATAAATATGTTCTAACTGATGAAAAGTTATAAGTATATCGACATTATTATCTTCTAATCCTATTTTAATACCACTCACTTCTATAGTTTCAATATCCTCAATAAAGTATTCTTCAAGTCTTTTTTGAGATATTTCTAAAAATTCTTTTCTTATATCTGCTAAAATATATTTTTTGGGTTTTGTTGAATTGTAATCCAAGTGATCAATACTTCCAGGACCAACTTCAAGAACTACTTTATCCGTTAAATCAATCTGTTCCATAATTTTAAAACCAAAATGATTCACAGTTGTACCAATACTTCCTTTTTGATTATCTTGATAAAATTTTTGTACATTTTCCTCTTTTAATGCCTCAATATACTCTTCATCAGAAAAATCTGCTTTCAGTCCCCATTTTTTTCTATCCCCAAACAATGGCTTGAACATAAAATATGGTAAATACTTATATATCATCTAAAATCTCCTCATAAAATTTATGCCACTTATAATCACTACTACAAACTCTTTGATGCCAAGATATAGATACATGTGTAGTTTTTGATACTTCTTTTGATGTAGTAAGCATATCTTTGGCTTTTTGAAATATTTTTTCATCATCAGTATAGTCATATACATTAGAATCCATTATAATCTGTGGTATGACTTGATACCCATATCCTTTTTGATTTTCAAAATCATAAGGATGATACGAACTAGCACACCCACTTCTAAAACCAATCCTATCATTCCATCCAAGGGTAGAATCGTGCTCAAATAATTTACTGTGAGACTTTGGAGTGATTGCTTCAAAATAGTTTAGCCAATGTTGTCTAGTCTTTGTCACTTTAATCCCAAGAGTTTTTTCAAGTATCTCTTTTTCTTCTTTTAGTCTATTAAAATTCTTTGCACTATCATAACTTCCATGTAATCCTATTTTAAATCCATTTACATAGAGTTCTTTTAGATTATTTTGAAGTTTAGTATTAGTTTTTATATCATAAGAAGGATCTATAAGCCACGATTTAAAACTTTTTGATTCATTTTTTACATAGATATAAAATGTCGAAGTTTTATTATGTGATTTCTCTAAATTTTGCCAATAATCGAAACACCAATATGATGGATTTGAAAATGCAAATTTTATTGTTTTTTTTAAATTTTTTAAAAATTTTTCTGGTTTTAGTATTGATTTAATAGTATTAAAACTATTAAATGCTGTTTGCTTAAGTCTTAACTGAAAAGTTTTATTTATATAGTCAACATCATGAGACAAGTCAATAATTGGCTTTTTTGCGTCCCAAAAATCCAAATTTGGAAAATTATTTTTCAAAAAAATCTCTAACTCATTAAATAGTATATTGACAATTGGTATATCAAAACTTGATTTATCTACTCTTGGATGATTTAGGCTATAGCTGTATATATGTTTACCATTTTTTTCGCTCAAATGCTCTTCATATCTTGATAAAAAAACGAATGCATTCCAAAAAATATCATAGTTTAATTCAAAATTATCGTCTTGTGTATTAGTATTTTCCAAAATATATAAATTTTCTTTTATGTATTCTATCTTTCCATTTGGCAAGATTTCATTTGAGTTAAATATATTTAGAGAGTTTTGTATATAAGTATCTGTATAATATATAATATTATCAAATCTTGCTTTCGCTTCAAAGCCTATAACTTCTATATCAAAATTAACTAGATTAATAGTTTTAAATTGCTCTATTATATATTTAAGCCAGTTTGTATTTTTGAGGTTTGTTTTAATAGTTATCATCAGTCTATATACTTTCTATGCCACATCTCAAGATTTAGGGCACCCCATAGATCACGGCTAAATTTTCCACTTTCATTTATCTGTTTTTCTATTGCTTGAGTATTTAAATAGCCTCTTTGTTTTGCTTTTTGAGATGTCAGTATATCAAGGGCATACTCTTTTAGGTCTCCAGCAAGCCAATTGTTTATAGGAGTTGGAAAACCCATTTTATCTTTTCTCTCTATTATCTCTTTTGGTAATATATTTTTTACTGATTTTATAAGCATTGCTTTTGTTTTTCCGCCTGAAAACTTCATTGATGGGGGCATTTTAGATGCAAGCTCTATTATTCTATAATCTAAAATAGGAACTCTTGACTCTATTGACACTGCCATACTCATTCTATCTTCTACGTGTAATAAAGCAGGTAAGAGTGTCTTTAAATCAAAATGGGTCATTTTATTAAAGTATGATTTAGTATCAGGATGGTTAAAAACTTGTTTAAACTTATCTAGAAGTTGTCCTTCCTCAAAGGTAGACAAAAACCCTTGATTATAAATCTTGTGTAAATTATGAGAACGATTCATCATACGATAATATCTCTCATCCATAGGTTCAAAAAGTCCTTCTTTGAATTGCTCTTTTAAGAGTGGTACATAATTTTTCATTTGAGACATATTAGGAATAATAGATTGTAAAGTAACTAAGTGTTTTCCTTCTTCTGAAGTTTCAAAAATAGCTCCCTTAAGTGCTTGCTCAAGATATGCTACTGCATATCTAGTATAGCCTCCAAATATCTCATCTCCACCCTGTCCTCCAAGTACAACTTTTACATGTTCAGATGCAAGTTTTGATACCATATACTGAGAAAAAACTCCAGGACCTGCTTCTGGATAGTCCATATGATACACAATATTCTCAAAATTATCTAAAAAATCTTTAGACGTAGGAAAAATTTCATGATGTACACTATGAATTGATTGATGCACTATTTTTGCATATTGTGTTTCATCAAAGTCAGGAGACTCCTTAAACCCTCCACTAAAAGTATGAAAATCGCCAAAATAATTTTTCGATGCCAAAGTTGAAACTAAACTAGAATCTATTCCACCACTTAAATATGCTCCGACAGGAACATCTGAACGCGTTTGGATATTTAGCGAGTTTTCAAGTAAATGTAAAAGTTCTGTTGTATATTCTTCTTCGCTTATTGAATCATCAATATTATAATTAAAGTCCCAATACTTTTTTTTCTCTTTTATCTTTCCTTCTTCTAAGTAAAGAAATGTTCCTGGTTCTAAAGAGTGTATGTTTTTAAAGAGTGTATGCTTTTTTAACATAACTTGAAAAGTCATATACTCATTTAAAGATTGTTGATCCACTTCTTTTTTAATTTCTGGATATTTTAAAATAGCTTTTATTTCAGAAGCAAATATAAAATCATTTCCTTTATATGTGTAATACAGTGGCTTAATTCCAAAATGGTCTCGTGCTAAAAACAATGATTTTTTGTGCTTATCGTAGATTGCAAATGCAAACATTCCATTAAGCTTATTAACGCACTCTTTACCATAGACAATATACATATTCAACAACACTTCTGTGTCTGAATATGTTTTAAATTGTATTCCTTTTGAAACAAGATGTTGTCTAAGTTCTAAATAGTTATATATCTCTCCATTAAAAACAAGAACATATCTTTCATCAAGACTTTGCATAGGTTGTTGTGCATGGTTTATATCAATGATAGCAAGTCTAGAGTGTCCAAAAGCCACCTTATTATCAATATAAGTTCTTTGATCATCAGGACCTCTATGATAAAGTGTTTCTAATTGTTTTTTAAGAATACCTATTTTATCTTCACGTTCGGATAAAAAACCAACAATACCACACATTATTTACTCATCATGCAATTTTTTTATATTTTTATAGCTTCTTCTCCATCCACCCCAAGGCCAATGATAAAGCAAAGCTAAAGTTCCATATCCAAAAGTTGTTATAGAGCTAACCATTTTTGATTCGCTTCGTTTTTGCTGATACCTTAATATAAATGGTGATTCACCAAACTTTGCACCTATAATCTTAAGCTTTACTATTTTTTCTAAGGTAGCAGTAAATCCCAAACCTTTAAGTTGTATAAATTGATTTCCAAATGTATTAATTGCATGTTTAATTGTTGATGCCCGATAAGCTCTAAAACCACTTGAGTACTCTTTTAATCCATCAATAGGAAAAAAGAATTTCATAAATAAATTGGCAAATCTTGAGATTGTAGCTCTGTAACTATCTAATCCTTCTTGCCCTCCACCTTCAACAAATCTAGAAGCAATCACAACATCATACCCTTCTTCTATTTTTTCTAATAATCCAGGTATAAACTCTGGTTCATGTGTATCATCACAATCCATTCTAATAACAATATCCTCATCATTTGATAATTCTGCAACTTTTTCAAAAAGATCTCGAGATGTCTCCCCCAAGCCTCTATTGATTTTATGTGTAATAATTGTTAAAGGTAAGCTATTAGAATAAAATCTTAGTTTTTCTCCTGTTTTATCTTTACTACCATCATCACAGGCAATAATATGATACTCCTGTTTCATATCCTCTTTAAAAGCTTTATCAATTTTTGGAAGAAGATAATCCAATGACTCTTCTTCATTATATGCAGGCAATAATATATATATCATTTTAATAGTTCCTTTACAATGTTCTCACTTGCTTTTCCTTTTCCATATAAATTCAATTCATAATTCGAATTCATAGAATCAACTTTTTGAACAGCATCAATAATTTTTTTTCTATCTGAACCAACCAAAATATTAAAATTATTTTCAACCAGCTCAATCCACTCTGTCTCTTCCCTTAAGGTAATACATGGCTTTTTAAAGAAAAAAGCCTCTTTTTGTAAACCACCACTATCCGTCATCACAAAACTACAATGTTCAATTAACCATACCATTTCCAAATATCCTACTGGGTCTATAATAGAAAAATCTACAGGTATAAAATTTTCTTCAATAATCTTTTTAGTTCTTGGATGTAGGGGTAAAATAACTTGATGCTGTTTATGTATCGTATTTAATGCATCAATAATTTGACTTAATTTAGCAATATCATCAGTATTTTCAGCTCTGTGTATTGTACACAAGATAAAGTTATTAGATTTAATATTTAAAAGAGAAGGTATTTTTGCAAACTCTTTATAAAACATTGCACCATCTTGCATTACATCGCCAGATTTAATTATTTCGCAATTAAATTTATCATAACCTTCAACTTTTAAGTTATCGATTGCTGTATCAGTCGGACAAAATAAAATAGAACTTACTCTATCGGTAAGTATTCTATTCACTTCTTCTGGCATATACATATTAAAACTTCTTAACCCTGCTTCTATATGAGCCAGTTTTATATGAAGTTTACTTGCTACTATAGCACCTGATAATGTAGAGTTAGTATCACCATATACGAGCATCCAGTCAGGTTTTTCTTTAAGTGCTACTTCTTCTATTTTCTCTATCATCTGCCCCGTCATTGCACCATGAGATTTTCCTCCAATACCTAAAAAATAGTCAGGCTTTGGTATATGCATCTCATCAAAAAAAACATCTGACATATTCGCATCATAGTGTTGTCCAGTATGGACTATAACTTCTTTTATTTCATCATGTTTTGCTATTTCACGACTAACACTACTTGCTTTTATAAATTGTGGCCGTGCACCTAATATTGTAAGTATTTTTATCATTATCTCTTTTCCTTTTTAAACATACTTATAACTTTTAGTATCAAATAGTTAGGTAAATATTTTAAATCATATTTCCATGTACATCTGCAAGTGAAACATAATGGATTATCACAAAAATGAAAAGAAGGATTCTCTTTCATTAAGTCTAATTCAATATTATAACTATCTTGCGCATTAATCATAATTGCTGCAGCTTTTCCAAGCTTCCCATATGTTAATTTTCCCTCATCCATATAGTATTTATAAAATTTACTAAAGCCATCACTACAACCTCCTAAATCTTTTCGTTTAAATAGTTTTACTTCGTTAGTTGAAGCCTTATAATATACTCTTAAGAAATTTTTCAACAAAGATTTTTTTGTTAATCCCAGTTCCTCTTGAACTAAATGTACCGTTGTAAAGCCTGGACTTTCACTTATAATACCAAAGTTTAGTAATTTTGCATTTAATGATAGAAGTTTTTTCATAGGTGCATAAGATAGTTCTTCCTCATTATGGTCTTTCATTATAAAGTCAGCCATTTTCCCTATAGCTAAGAAGGAGTTTGTTGGATGAGAACTACGTACTGATGATGGATGTTCTAAAAATGCTTTTCCCAAGGCACCTGTAGTAGGAATACTATCAACATCAAAGATATATTGTTTGTTCAACTTATAGAATGCAAATGATTTTGTAAAAGCTAATGTAACAATAGTTCCTTCTTTTCCTACAGTTTCTAATAAAGTGTTGATAAAAAGATCTTTTTTTATTCTACCAACTTTCGCCAAGTTTCCTCTTACTAAAACAGTATCCCCATTTTTTATTCCTAAACTTTGCAAATCATTTTTTAAATAATCATATATTTGCACATTTAAGCCTTTTAGATGTGATTGTTTGATCAATAGAATCAATTAAAGTATCAAAATATTTTTTTAAAGAATTTTTATCAATTATACTATCCCAATTATAATTTATCGATGAATTAACTTCATATCCAAATTCATCACATTCAGTATAATATGGCAAATAACCTATAATATCTTCTGCTAAACCTAAAGGAAAGACTGAAAAGCTAGGATATCTGTTCGATAACTCTACATAATATCTTGAATTAACTTCAGCAGGGATAGAGACAAATAAAAAATTGTTAAACCGTATTATTTTAGTTGTCATCTTTTTACTGGTATTTCCTGTTTCAGAAAACAATTCAAAATCAAAACTATTTAATTCAAGTACTTTGTCTTCACTATTAACCCTATTGGTATTTTTAAAGTTTAATATATCTTTTGTAACAC